>CAYMVN010000023.1:0-14459 GCA_964394125.1 uncultured Pseudomonadales bacterium
TATGCATTTGCAGGCAGATACTTGCCATATATATTTACGGGCTTTTTTGAACTGTTTAGCTACTTTAAGCGACAGCAAAATAAAGCCGCACTTGTGCTCTGTGTCCTGATTGCTCTAAGGATCTTGTATATGCAAAACGCCTGGGAAGAAAAAATCAATTATTGGTCTGATATAAAAAAAAGTATGCTTCAGTGTATAGAAAACGATATGGCAAGAATGCCAGCATGTCAGAAGGAACTCAATATTGAATTTTATCCTGATGATGCACAGCTAAGTAGTTTACTTGAGGTTATCTACAAAAAAAATTAATAATCATTAATGTATAGCGTTGTGCATTGTGAAAAATCATACACTGAAGAGAGCGCCGCCCCATCAACAGTTACAGAATAGAGAGGTAAACCACAATCATATTCTTGAGGATGCCACCTAAAACCGCCAACAAAATAGTCAATGTGAGCGTCATCTTTTCTATCTCTAATAGCAACACGCTCTTTATCACTATCTTGCAACAGTTCTCTATTCAACTCTAGTGCACCACTATCTGTTAATACTACAATTTCACCTTGTTTCATCGTGATGATTTTTTCGAGCATTTGCTTTCCACTTACACCCCAATAATCAACCTCGAAGTTCTTTTTTATTTCAGTTAGGTTTTTACCTGCAAATCTATTGAAATACACGAATTCATTCGGATGGTTAGAAACGCCAAAAAAGATTATTTCAAGGAAATAAACTGAAATTAAAATAAGTACTGCAGCTTTCATAAATATAGATGTATAAAAAATCTTCATCAATCCGTAAACAGAAATGAGACACACCAGCGGATAGATAAAATAAAAGTGACGCCAACCATCGTAAATAACTGGCTTAAGCAAAAAAACAGAAGCAACCGGAATTAGTAAAAAAATAAATATATGCAGAATATCTGAGTTAATGAGTGCAGCAATCTTATTATGATCTTTTTTCGTCACAATTTTGTATACTGCAACAAAGACACTTCCGCACCCAAGTATAAATGCACTCAGTATCGAAATGGGAACAGTAATACCAATCCATGTTGGCAGATATGACAGTGGGATTTTGGATGAATGTATAAACGTACCGTAAAAAAGTACCGGATTATCCCAGTCAAATTTCTTAAATGTCTCAACAGCTGTGATAAATTCAAATGGATTTACCCAAAGAATGGGCCAGAGTAGGTAGGTAAAAATTGCCGCTACTAGTATATAAAACAAAGATAATTTTATGTACTTTTTGGCTAAAAGCATCTCCTTCTTTTGAATTACAATTACAGTGAGAAAAAAACTAAGTGTAATAACAAAAACAAAAAGCCCTGCTAAGCGAGTAACGATGCAAAGTGCTGTTGTAACTGCGTGCAAGGCAACAGAGTTTTTGCTTACTTTTCTTTTTACTAGAAAATATGTTGCGGTAGCAATGACGTACGAAATGAGAAAAGGTATATCTTTTGTGTTGTAGTAACTATCAGCAAATATTCTGGGATACGTAAAGAGAAATAAGAAACTTACTAGTGCAAAAAACTTATTTTTCAAAATTGAGAGCGAGAGATAGTAAAAGAGAATGCATGCAATAAAGAAAAACGTATGTGTGAGATAATGTCTCGATAAATAAATAGTTCTGTGATTCTGCAACGAGAGTAGTTTCTCAACAGATACTAGTGCTACTTCATATACCGAACCATAATATTTATCTTTACTTGTAAGCAACTGAGTATCTACACCTGTACTGTAGTTATAGGTGTTAATCCCGTGCTCTCTTTGTGCTACTTCATCCCAACTCAGCCCAAAATCTGGTGTTAATGATAGCGAGAAACAGTATAGTATCGCAAAAATAAAAATATGAAAATGATTTTTGAGTAAAATAAATATGTTTTTGGGAAAAAATACCATAGAGCTTTACAATTGGACTTCCTGAAACAGGAGCTGCTCTGCATTTTTGCTTGCTGTAGTCATTTTATGTTTTTGTTTTGTATTTTACAAAAAGTATCCTATCATATAATGGAATCACACTATAGTACGTGAAGCCTTGTGAACCACCTATGTTTAGCTCATCACCTCAATTACTCATAACCAAGCACGCGCGTGAGCGGCTGCAGCAGCGGAGCATCTCAGAGTATGCACTCTCTCAAGTAATTGCTGCTCCTGATAAAAAATTGAGTGAAGGAAACAGTACTAAGTTTATCCGCACCTACCAAGGCCGGAAGTATCATGTTGTGGCCCAGTGGAAGGCCTCAGAACAGAAGTGGCTCGTGATCTCAGCATGGGTGAGAGGTGAAGATGATAGTGAGCCGCTCAGTGTCACCTTGCTGTTGGCACCATTCCGAATACTCTGGTGGCTTATAAAGAAGCTTCTCTTGAGTATTACCAAACACTTGCTATAGTAATTCCCATGTTTACGCTCTCTCGACAGCAGCGCTACTGGCTTGATTTTCTCTTTGCGATGACTGAGAAGGAAATAAAAGCGCGTTATAAGTTTGCAGTCCTTGGTTTTTTGTGGATCGTTTTGAATCCATTTCTTCAGATGCTCGTCATCGGTGTTGTTTTTCAATTTTTTATGGCAGCACCAATTCAACACTACTTCCAGTACTTACTGGCTGGTCTCCTGCCTTGGAACTTCTTTTCATACTCTCTCACAAAAACAACTCCAGCAATTGTGTATGAAAGGGGGCTGATTCAAAAAGCAGCTTTTCCTCGGGAAACAATCATTCTCTCCATTATCTTTGCAAATTTTTTTCACTTATGTATCGCGCTCATACTCTTTGCGGTGTTCTCAATAAGTGTACAGACAGTATCACTTTTCAGCTTTATTTTGCTGCTGCCTGCATTGGTATGGCTGCTTATACTTACAACAGGAGTGTGCCTGCTCACCTCTGCACTGCAAGTAAAGTACCGTGACGTGAACTTCTTTATTACTGCCTTGTTACCACTGCTTTTTTATGTCTCACCAATTGTGTATAGCAGCGATATGTTACCTGTTGCTGTGAGGATGCTTCTGAAGCTGAATCCGCTTTCAGGCATACTTGAACTTTTTCACTATATTTTTGTTGGCACAATGAATTTCTCAATACATGAAGTAGTACTCGGTTTTGGTTTCAGTGTTTTGTTCTGCTTCATAAGTTGGAAGTTTTTTCAGAGAGAAAGCAAGTACTTTGATGACTGGTTCTAGAGCACGTATGCGAAATACAAAAAATAAAAAATCAGTGGTTATACAATTAGATTCAGTGTCTAAGAAGTATATCGTGCACCACGAGAAACCGACCATCTCAGAACAAATCTTCTCCCGTCGCACAAATAATGAGTTCTACGCAATTAAAGATGTGTCTTTTTCAATTTATAAAGGGAGCAGAATCGGCATTATTGGCAGAAATGGATCAGGCAAGACCACACTTTTGAAGCTTATCTCGGGAATTACTGTCCCTACCTCAGGGAGTGTAACAGTTCGGGGGAAAATTGTGTCACTGATTGACCTGGAAGCTGGCTTTCATCCTGATTTGTCGGGTGAAGAGAATATTTACTTAAATGGTTTATTAGTGGGTATGACTAAACGCGAGATCAATGATCGCAAAAAAAAGATTATTGAGTTTGCCGATATCGGAGAGTTTATAGATGCCCCACTTTTTACGTACTCTGACGGCATGAAGCTACGGCTCGGCTTCTCAATCGGTGTTTTTGCAAATCCTGATATTCTCATTTTAGACGAGAGTGCTGTAGTTGGTGATCAGTGGTTCCAGGCAAAAGCAGAACGCAAGATCACCGAGATGATTCAGAAGAACAAGACCGTCGTGATGGTCTCACACTGGCTAGAACTGCTCGAGCGCAACTGCGACTATTTTTTTTGGATGGAGAAAGGACAGTTATATTCCTCAGGTGATTCAGAGATGCTGAAAAGTTATACAAAATTAGTATGAAGAAAATTAAATATTCATTTATTATTGCAACTAAGAATCGCCCAGAAGATTTGTCAGTATTGATGAGATCTCTTTCAAGATTAACAGAAGGTGCTTTTGAGATAGTGATTATAGATCAGAGTGATAAAGAAAATAGCTGTGTTAAGAATACAAGCAACCTTACTGTCAAGTATTTGCATGTGCGTGGAACAGGAAAAACAAAAGCACTTAATATAGGTATAAAAGAAGCTCGGGGTGAGTTTTATATTTTTACTGACGATGATTGTGTTCTACCCAAAAACTACTTAACTACGTTAAAAAACATACGAAAACTGTATCCTAATGTTGAATTTATCCATGGTGCGGTACTCCCATTCTTTTTACATAGAAATAAAAATTGTTACTGCCCAGCTGTAACCGATAGTGATAGTACAAAAATGAAAATTTTTTCAGATGTACTGGACTTGTGTTCTGATTATGCAGGATCAGGAAACAATATGTGTATTCATAGAGACTTTTTTAAAAGAAATAATATTAAATTTGCAGAGTGGCTTGGTACTGGAACAAAAGTTGGAAGTGGAGAGGAACCTCTGTTACAAATTGAAGCACTTTTGCAAGGATATTCAATTTACTTTATACCTCAGCTTGTTGTGTATCATAACCGATGGCTAGACTCAACAGCGTATCAAAGTCAAAAAAACAAATATGCGGCTGGTACGTTTACAGCGTATCTGTCAAAAATAAAAGAGCACCCACTACTTATGACTCTGCTCATACTAGCTTTACTTAAAGAAGAACTTAAAAGTAGGTTATGGGCACCTACTGAGAAACCTTTTTTTTAATGATTGAATTAAACCTATATAGACACCTACTAACACAGAATTAAGCTCTTGTGAAATTTGCAAGAGTCCACTTCGCCACTTCCATGGTCTTAAAATTGGCAAGGCATGTAAGTGGTTAAAAATATTCTTCAACGCCCAGTTAAAATGCTCGGATAATAATATATTGCATTTTTTTACTCCAAGAAATGTATAAAAGCTGTATGTCGCAACCCCGCCACAAATATATTGACGATTTTGCTTTATCTCGTCCTTATCTGACAACCACTTGTTGTGAAAGATAAGTAGCTCTTTTTTTTGTTTAAAAAAGTAACCATTTATTAAACAACGTATCACAAATTCAGCATCTTCAGCTCCGTTATTTAAACTACCTGCTCCAAGCCATTCGTTAAATCCTCCAATCATTTCAAATACATGTGAGAAAATAATAAAGTTGTTACTGTGTCCCAACTTGCCTGAACTATTGGGGATACCTTGAATAATAGAGTTTTCTTTAATTTCATGAGTACTTGGACAGTAGACGTTTTCTCCTCTACTTGCTTCGAATGGAATTGTTCGGCCAAAATATCCCGCACATTTTTTATCATGCTGTGTTGAACAAATCTCTTTTATAGCATTAAAGAAACTTTTGGAGACGATTGAATCATCATCGAGCCATATGATAAGGTCGTAGTTCTTAACTTTTTTAACTGCTTCGTTTCTTGATTTGCTAATACCTTGAGAATAAGCCGAAAAAGATTGAATAAAGTTCTTATTTTTAGGAATTTTGCTTCTGCTGCACTGCTCATGTACAAGTACTGGTATGTCTTTATTGTATAAAGCAATTACTTTAAGCGAGTAAACCAATTTTTTTTCATTGTTTCTAGTACAGATTACAATAATCGGTTTCAGTTTTTTCATAAGTGTGAACAGATCTTGTTAACTTTCTTTTCCCAGCTGTGAGACTTGGCTATTGCTCGCGCACCAGTTATGTCGATAGGATTTTTACACAAGCTCAGTATCTCTGTTGCCCATACGTGAGGTGAGTTGCTCACGGTAGCATATTTTTTGTAGTACTGCAGTTCGGTGATCTTGGTGCTGATTACCGGTTTTTCGCAGTACAAGTACTCAAGAAACTTCATGGGAAAACAATTTTTATTTGCAGGGAGAGTAGTGTCATAGGGAATCATAGCAACAGTGAAGCTGTTTATGTGTTTCACAACTTCTCTTCGGTTATAGAACTGTGGATGCAGAAAAACATTTGGAACTTTTTTTACTATCTGCAGGACTTTGTTTAAACTTATTTTTTCTTGATCTGGCTCGTGCATAATTGGCCCGTAGAGGTGAAACTCAATTGACGGTGCTTTGAGTGCGGTGTGTATAAGCAGTGACCAATCAATTCTGAAGTTAATATGCCCGACATAACCAACTTTATTTTTACTCGGTGCAATTTTTTGAGTTGGCATGCTCGCTGCAAACTCAACAACTGCAAAGCCTTGGGGCACACGTGCTGTTGGTTTGCGAACTGTACGGTGATTTACTTCAAGTGTGCGTGAGTTAACAAAAAAATAGGTGCTATTCTTTATGCACTCAGCTTCCTGTTTACGAAAGAGCATGTTTTTTTTCTTGTTTAGTAACCAGCCAACATCATCAACGCAGTCGTAGAGTGAAGGAATAGTTGCAAGAACGTGCCGATGAGGATACAGATCTTGTGCAGAAAAATACCAAAGTAGGAGTGATTTTTTATTGATCAGTGTTCGTATGTACTGGTCGAGAACAAAAAGTGAAAAGGACAGTCTATTATTTATTGCTGTGATGAATGGAAACCGTTTGAACGGAAGAAGATAGATAGGTGTATGAAAAATAACCCCATTTTTTTTTGTGTAGCGGGTAACTCGTTTTAAAAAAAACTCGCCAGTGCTAAGTGGGGCAACAATAACAGTATTTTTCTGTGAAAGCAGCGTCGCAGTTTGTTTTTGATAGTCAGCAATAGTGTTCCAGCTATGTATAAGGGGCATTATGATAACTGTGTTTGTATCTAACATACCGTCTGTCTATTCTAGATGATAACTCGTGGCTTGAGTGATTGCTTTGTTTGTGGTGAAATCTCTGTACTCACCACCAACGTCCAGAGCAGATCATACCACTCCTTTTCACTCAATGAATCTCGTTGTTTGGCAGTCAGTACAAAAGTAGCAACACACTTCAGTGGGTACTGAAAGAGCAGTGCACCAAGTGAGTAGTGTTGCAGTTCAACGGTAGCGTGAGCCGCGGCGATTTTGCTGAGCAACTTTTCGCGAAGTGGATGCGGAGAATGTGAAACAGAGAAGCGTTTGAGAAGCGTAATAAAACTGAGTTGCAAAAAATAGAACAGTGAGTTGAGATAGGGAACTGAGAGTAGGCTCGAATGAGAGAGCCTCAGTGCACGATCAGTTGCCGTGCTGGGTCTTGTCTGCCGACCAGTTTTTAAGCGAATATCGAGCTCTTCTTGTATTCGCTCGTACAGTTTGTATGATGCATTCGTGTTGGTAGGGTGGCTCATGTTATACACGGTGCTCGGCTTTGTAAGAACTGCAACAGTATTTTTTTTGTCTTCAAGCAGTGAAAGGAAAATTGCGAGATCTTGCCAGTACTTGAACCACTTACCACGATGCATAAAGTTTTTTTTAGGAATTTTTTTGAAAGCACTAACTCGCCATGTCAGCGGGTGAAGCGGTAAAAATGGATACTTTCTAAATGCTCTGCTTTTTTGAATGTGTGCAGGATAGTATGTATTCGTAAACGGAAGCAGCTGTGAAGCAGGTTGCGGATTCAAAAAACCGTTTTTATACAATAAACAGTCTCCATACGTTGCATCAAACCGGTTTTTTTTATATATCTCGTTGTGATATTCGAGCACCTTCGAATCTGCGAGCCAGTCGTCACCATCAAGGCTGAAAACAACAGCATCATCTTTTGCTGCATAGGCTCCCAAAGCCTCGTATGCGCTTCTCAGTGCATACAGCCGTACGGAATTAAAGATAACTTTGTGGCCGCGCAGCTTTTTTCTGATGTGATTTTTTTGTTCTATGGTATAGTCAGAGGCGTCATCAACAAATATAATCTGATAGTGTGTATATGTCTGAGACAAGACAGAGTCGATACAGCGATCAAAACAATCGAATGCGTTCCATGAACGAATTAGTACGTAAAAAAATGTTTCCTTTTTTACAACGGTTTTTTTCATCTGAAGAGAACTTCTTATCTGTTTTTTTTGTACTCTTTTCTTTGCTTCTACTTTCAGGTTTCGTTGGTGGGCTAAAAGCGTTTACGGTGGTGTTCCTCTTGGGCGTGATTATAATCTATTTTAGAACGCATAGTGTAGTGCGTGCACTCTTTCCGCTGCTGGTTTTTTCCTTGCAGTTTATTGGGCCAAATAAGTTCTACTTTGTAGAAGCAGTCCCACAAAGAGACATTGTGAACCTCACCTTTAGTGACGGCTACTTTATTGGATATGGAGTGAATGTGTCAAGTGTTTTAATGACGCTCGGACTGTTGCTTCTACTGAGAGAAGTGTACCTCAAAAAAAATGGCACAACTTTTTTTAAGCAGTTGAGCTGGTACTTGGTAGTGTGCTGTGTCGGTTTTGTCTCTGTTGCACTGATCGCTGCACTGTACTACTCACCTTTTTTTAGTCTTTCACTGGTGTGGACGCTGCAGTATGCCGCAGTTTTTAGTATGGCGCTTCTGTGTGTGTATTTGTATACAGTATATCGGCAACTATTTTTGGTACTTTTTTCAACCACGATAGCCTGGACGAGTATTTTCCAATCAGGAGTTGTGATCCTCCAGTTTATTAAACAAGAGTACACCAGTTTTGGCTTTGAGCTTGCTTCTGGCTCATCTTTTTACACGGGGCTAGACGAGAACAACGCGCTGTTTCGGCCTGCAGGTTCATTTATTAATCATAATCAAGCTGCATTTATTCTTTCACTGTTTCTGAGTATTTTGCTTCCACAGGCGCTGCTTACTAAAAAAAATATATACACAGTAGCGAGCTTTTTTCTCTTAATTGCAATTATCTTAATTCAGAGCAGATCCATCTGGATTGCAACAACCGTTACTGTTGTCATGACACTGCGTTTATTCCGTACAGAAGTGTCTCATCTCATTGCTAAGGCAGGCAAAACACGGCTGCAACTCTATCTTGTTGGAATGGTGTTGGTACTTTCTCCAATTGTCGTACCCAGAGTGTTACTGAGTGCAAACTTTTTTTACAAAGGGGCGGGCTTACCGTTTCGTGTCGATATGATTAAGGAAGCGGTACAGGTTATTAGTTCAAGTAGTGTTATTGGGTATGGCCCGGGAACTCCAGAGTACATCACACATCAATTTTTCCCTGATGGAGTAACATCGTATACGCCAGCTCCGGTTCACAATGGTTTTCTGCAGCTTATTGAAGAAGTGGGAGTAGTTGGAGTGAGCTTTTTTCTCTTTCCTTTCTACTATCTCTTAAGAAAAATTGAGTACTCAAGTGTTTTTACCAAGCATGCTGCCAGTTCAGTGCGGCAGTTTTCATTTTTGCTCTGTTGTTTCACTTGTCTTATCTACTACTCATTTTTGCCTCATTCCGGAATCGTTGAGTTTGCTTACCTTGGCATTATCCTGAGCTTAGGATATAGTATACCTACAAAAATTGAGCATGCTAAAAAAGTTTAAAGTTTTCGACTTCATTGCAGCCGGTACCCTAGCGCTTATCGCAGTAGGGCTATTTCTCTTGTTCTACCGAAAAGCTGAGTACATCAACATCCGTGTGCGGGTAACAGATCAAGATGTTTTGTATGCACAGACACTGCCAAAGAACTGGTACGCCAAGCGGTTTAGTGTTGGAGACTATGAATTAGATGCGTTAGGGAGAAAGATTACAGAAGTTACTGGCTTAGAGGCGTTTGCTGTCAGTAATGAGAACTCAGTTGTGTTCCTTGACCTAACAGTGCGCGCAACCTACGACACCAGATCAAAGATGTACTCGGTGAAAGGGAAGCAGATTCAGTTTGGTGCTCCCGTACGATTTAACTTGCACACAATCACGTTTGATGGCATTGTTACTGAGTTTCCTGGCTCAGAAAAACAGCAGAGTGTGCAGACGCACACACGAACTGTCCGGGCACTGGCGCGAGGGATCGAGCCGTACCTTGCAAATAGTGCTGGAGTAGGGCTAGAAGTAACTAACTCAAACAAAGTAGTTTTGGCAAAAATTACAAAAATTGAAGTGAGGCCTGCTGAACGGGTGACAACAACAGACCGTGGAGATTTACTCCTGCGCCTTGATCCACTCTACAAAGATGTTGTGTATACGATTGACGTTTTGGTGAAAGAACAAAAAGGTGTTGAGACAATGTTCGACAGCATACCAGTAAAAGTTGATCAGATGATTCCACTTAACTTTGAGAATGTTTCGCTCTTCCCGACAATTATTGAAGTACAAAAAAATAAAGAGGGTACCCCATGATGTCTGAGTCTGTCTATATCGTTATTCCGACTATCCGTGATCTCTCGTTTCTTGAAGACTGGAAAGAGCAGTTCAGAGATACAACACTCATTATTTGTGAGGATCGACCAACCAAAACATTAACCATTCCACAAGTTGGAAAACGAGTGGAGCACTATTCATGGAAAGAGATCGATGCAGATCTTAAGTCAGACTCCTGGATTATCCCAAGAAGAGTCTCTGGTATCCGCAACTACGGCTTCATTCAAGCAGTTAAGCAAGGTGCAGATATTATTATCACCATCGATGATGACTGTTATCCAGTGCCTGGACATGACTTTGTTGAGGGTCATATCCGCAATTTACACCTCAGCACACCGTGCCGGTGGACAAACACAAATCCTGATGTGCGTCATATGTTTACGCGCGGAATGCCGTACTTAAACAGAGAAGAACAGCCGGTGATGCTCAGCCATGGTGTCTGGACAAACGTGCTTGATCACGATGGACCAACTCACTTGCAGCACATCTCGTTTAGATCACAATTCGCAGAGCACTTTTTGCAGATTATTCCTACTGGCGCGTACTTCCCGATGTGTTCAATGAACATGGCATTCAGAAAAGAAGTTGCAGCACTCATGTTTTTTCCGCTGATGGGTGAGAATACCGAAGGCGTTAAGTGGGGGTACGACCGCTTTGATGACATCTGGGCAGGCATCTTTGCAAAGAAGATTCTTGACCACTTGCACTATGGCGTGGTGAATGGCTCTCCGCTGGTTGAGCATCGCAAAGCATCTGATCCGTTTAAGAACTTACAGAAAGAAGCCCAAGGAATTGAAGTTAATGAGATCTTATGGAAAGCAGTCGATGCTGTAAAGTTAACAAAAAAGACCCCTGCAGCCTGCTACAAAGAGTTACTCAGTAAAGCGGCATTCCCGGATACCGAGTACTTTACTGCCTTGAGAAAAGCAGGAATAATCTGGGCCGGATTATTTGAGGAATAACGACTGTTTTAGGATACTCGAAAGTTGAGTAGCTCGTGTGCTCCAAGTTTCCGTTTTGTACGAATTTCTTGACAAGTAGGGGGTTAGTACTGGTATCTGGCATGCGGTAGCCTCGAGTGCGAAGAGAGGCATGACTTCTGTTTTAGAAAAAGAGATGCAGTAGTCTGCAACCCCATACACTTCATATGGTTTGTAGTGACTGAACGCATCTTTTAGAAAGTGCACATTTTTTTGTAGGTTATTTTTGTGCACAAAGCTTGTCACTGTACTCAGATACTGCCGCTCATCAGCTGTTTGCGGTGCGGGGAAGGCGATGATGAGTGTCACTGAGTGTCGCTTCTTGATCGAGGTCAGCCATCTGAGTAGTAAGAGTATGTTCTTTTCAGCTTGAACTCTTCCTGAGTATACAAAGACCAGCTCTTTTTTTGGGAGCCCCATCACTTTGCAAAGTTGCTGCCGCTCAAGTTTGGTTACTGGCCTACATAAGGCAGGATCAAATCCATTTGGAAGAATCTGCGTGTTTTTTTGTTGCAGTATTGGATAGCTGAGAGCGACTTTCTGGAGCGCTTCTTCTGAAGGAAAAACAACTGTCTCTGCAGTAGAAAATGCACAGTACTCAACCCAGTACATGCCGTAGTACTTCAGAAATTGAGAGAAACGGTATCTGAACGGCACTTTTGCTAATGAAAGTGGCAGTCGTGAGCCATGATAGTGAAAGACGACTGGCACTTTTTTCTGCCAAACAAGGAGTGCCGCGGCAAGTGCTGCAGTTGGGATAGCAGTGTAGACATGCACGGGATCTTTTTTACTCTTAAAAAGACTATACAACTGAAAAATACTCTCTCCGAACCACCGTGCATAGGCAACAAGACCGGAGCTTCTGAGTGGTTCAACAGTATGCTCAGAAAATGCAGCACCCGGTTGCTTACGGAGCTCTGAAAGCAGTGCCTGAGTAGCGCGAGTCTCACCACCGCGATCTAGTTCGTAACACACAAGAATAGAATTTTTACGTCTGAACGGCATCCCAGCAGATTATAGTGCAATTATGTGCTCTTACTATACCTATTCAAAAAAATCAGGATAGAATATGCTGCATGAAGCGCTCCTCAGAAACGATCGTTTGTATCATTCCGTCTTCGTTACAAAAAAAGAGTCTGCCATTCTTAGCGCGTGCACTTGCTTCTCTACAGACTGATGAATTTAACGTTGTAACAATTATTGTTTCTACTTCTCCTCATGCAGCGAAGCCGTTAAACTCTCGGTATGTTTCTGTCACCTTGCGCGCTCCAAAAACTGCAGGTTTTTCAGAAATGAACTCTCTTGCAATCGAGTATGCGCTGGAGCATCTGAACCCTGACTATGTACTTCTTTTGAATGACGATGCAGAGCTCTTTCCTAACTTTTTTGTGCACCTCAAAAAAAATTGCACAGAGCAGCCAGTGGGAATTATCGCTCCTCTTATCTGTAACGGTACTGCTGAACAGATCGATTCATTTGGTATTGAGTACTTTCGTTCTGGGTATGCAAAGAATGCTTCCTCGTCGCAGATACACACGCAGCTGGCAACTGCGGCCTGCCTTTTTATCTCAAGATCAGCACTACAGCAGATGAAGGATTCGTACGGATACTTTTTTAACCCACTGCTGTACTACTACTTTGAAGACGTTGAGTTCTCAATTCGAGCGCGAATGTGTGGTGTGCAGATACAAAAATCGAGTGCACTGAGAGTACTACATGCGGGGTCAGCTACTTCAGTGAAAGGAAGTAGGTTCGTGATGTATCAGACATACCGTAATATTCTTTGGGTACTAATTCTCTGTTGGCCGAGTAGTCTGTTGCTCAGACACAGCACGAGTATTCTGTTAGTGCAGCTGTGGATGTTTGCATACAGCACCCGCACTTTTGGGTGGAGACTGTATGCACAAGTCCTGACTGACACAGTGCGCTCGTTCCCATACTTACTCAAATTTAGAAGTAAGAATATGAGTGCCTATAAAAAAAGCATCCCATTTTCTACTCTCCTTTCACCACTGACTTTCCGCACTTATCATGGAATTAAAATTAAAGTATCATAGCCGGCATGCGAGTAGCCATTGTTCATGATTTATTACTAGAATATGGCGGAGCAGAGCGAGTGCTTGATTCCTTGCTAGAGCTCTACCCGCAAGCAGATCTCTACACGTTTTTTTATGCGCAAAATGTGCCTCATCTAAAAAAATACGCACCACGACTCACAGGGAGCTCAGTTTTTTCTCAGATACCAGCACTTGCCTGTCTCGGGCGATACTTTTCACTGTTCAAGTTTATTTCTTGGATCTATTTTTATTTTTTAGACCTATCAAACTACGACTGTGTTATTACTTCGTGTCACTCGTATGGATCGAAGGGTGTCCGTGTTACACGAGGCGCACGGCAGATCTGCTATCTGTACACAAGTCCTCGCTACTTGTATGGAGAGACACATGAACTTTTTTTTCTTACAAGATTTCCATTTTCTCTTCTGTTTTTTCCACTAAAATTACTGCTTCGTGCACTTGATAGAGCACTCACTACTCACCCTGATATCCTCTTGGCTGTCTCAAAAAATACGCAGCGTAAAATTACCCGGCACTATAATCGAGAGAGCGCGGTTGTGTATCCGCCAGTTCTGCCTGCGGCAGCCCAGAACAAAAAAGTGCAGCGCACGTACTACATTGCCCAAGCACGCTTGGTGCATCAAAAAGGTTTCCCGCTCATACTCAGAACTTGCAAGCTCTTAAATTTACCGTTGGTTGTGATTGGTGAGGGACATGATGCAGCCTACTTACGCTCTTTGGCTGGAAGAAAAACTATTTTTGTGGGTGCTGTCTCAGATGAACAAGTAGACCGGTTGTATGCCGGTGCTCGTGCCCTTATTTATGCTGCGCACTCAGATGATTTTGGGTTAGTACCAGTTGAAGCACTTGCGCGCGGGGTGCCGCTCATAGCCTACTTCTCTGGTGGAGTGCAAGAAATTTTACAGCCAGATAGAAATGGGTGTGCATTTTACACACCAACAGTGCCTGCTCTTATAGCTGCAATCAGAAAGTTTGAAGCCACATCGTTTTCAGAGCGGGTGTGTCGAGAGTCGGCAGTATTTTGTACTCAGGCTGTTTTTGAGAAAAAGATACAGAGCGTAGTTCGGGAGGCATATGCGCGTTAGTATTGTTGGGGTGCGTGCCTTTCCGGCAGACTTTGTGGGAACGAGTGGAGTTGAGGCTGCAGTCGAAAAAACACTTGAATAC
>CAYMVN010000024.1:0-14159 GCA_964394125.1 uncultured Pseudomonadales bacterium
TGTGCAACTAACTCGTCCCAGTTTGGGGCGAGGTACGTACAAGAATCTCCAGAAAAGGTGAAAGTCGAGGAAGGGTGTTCCATATCGTATGGTACAAAATCTTCGAGTGAAAAAAAAGAGGGACTTTAGACAGCCGTTAACAGGCTCAGTGCAGCGGCAAGATCGGCGGTGAGTGGGGCTTCAAACGTCAGCTGTTCCCCGGTTCTCGGGTGGGTAACGTTCAGTGAAGCTGCATGCAAAAACTGTCGTGGGCACCAAGTAAGATCAGTCTGTACGCGCTTGCCGCCATACATATAATCTGAGACTAGCGGGTGCTGTAAGAATGAACAGTGCACTCTAATTTGGTGCGTTCTACCCGTCTTAGGGGCACACCGCACAAGTGTAAAGTCACCGTACGATTCATAGTGTTTCTTCATCTGTGCTTCAGTTCTGCCTCTGGCAAAACCGTGTTTGAGCACCAGTTCTTGAATCACATCTGCAGGAAGAACATATCTACCCACAACAGAGATCTCAGTTTCGGCTGGTCTGCCCTCGAGCGTTACTTGGAAGCGTTGTCTGTCGGCAGTGCTGCGCCCAATGGGTAGCTTGATGGTATCTTTTTCTTGTTTTAAGGTTCCATGCACGAGTGCTGTGTACTCTTTCTGCACCTCACGCTCTCGAAACTGGGCAAGTAGGTTGACTAAACTACCGGGGTTTTTTGCAAAGATGATCACCCCACTAGTATCTTTGTCTAACCGGTGCACCATACCTGCTCGTTCTGCAAAGATCTCTTCTGGCGAACCATACTCAAGTGAGAAGTGTGCTGGCACGAGCGGAAACCACTCTTCTGCAGGCAAGGCGAAGTTCAGCACGTCACGCTGCATACTCTGCATCGTCTTACCAGGCATGGTTTCAGACTCGTTCACCACGATTCCAGCCGGTTTGTTAAACACCACGATGTCGTTATCTTCAAAAAGTACCGGTATTGTCATGGGCGTATTGTACGATACTCTTTCACACAAAGCCAAACCAAGCAGAAAAATATTCCCCAATCTGCCAAGTTATTTCGTATCCCGAAGAGGGGCACTGGTAGCCAGTCGATCACTCCCCCATGCAGGACTCTATCTACAAAATTACTGATGCTTCCGGCGATAATTGTCCCCCACCACCAAGCTGGCAAGTGACTTTTCCAGAACAGAAAAACCAGTATACAGAGTGCTGTCAATGATATAACCAGAAATTGTACGGGCGAAGTACTTTCTAAAAATCCAAAAGAAAAGCCTGTATTTAAGACAAGTTGTTCATTTGCCACAAAAAACTTACTCAGCTGATCAAGCCCCAGAACGAACAAAAATGCCCCAAGAAAGTGAGCGGCACTACGCTTCATAGTGCGTTGCTTTGCGCTTCTGCAAGCCTCTGCCAGAGCGAACAAAAAGAATCCATGAGCCAGCACAAAATAAGATTCCCCCGATAACTGGATCGATACCCACCGAAGAGATAACATACTCTGGTGACTTGAACATACTTAAAACAAACAGAGTGAGTCCAGAAGTCATCAGAAAGACCGAGATCAGAAACCCAGTCTGAGCTGTCTTTTTACCAGAACGGAACCACTCAAAGGTGCGATAGCGGTACTCTGCTCGGGCGAGTGCACGGGCAATAATAAAGAAAATAACGGCTGCATACAGCTGTGTAGGATGGTGCGCTTCTTGTAGCCCAGGAAATAACACACCCACTGGCAACTGAGTAACTGTGCCGATTCCCATTCCGTCAAGAAACTGCCCAATGTAAATAAAAACTAAGCCGTGTGAAACCGCCAGTGCGAAGAAGTCGAGCAGCTCAAAACTATCCCACTCATTTTTTTGTGCTTGCCAGTACAGATAGGCACCTGCGATGAGAATGCAGAACAGTCCGCTAAACCCAGGAAACGAGACAAAGTCGAACCACCTACCAATATGCATACCAAATACTTCTTGATGCAACAGGATATATATCGCTCTTGAGCCAACATACCCGAGAAGCCAAGCCGAGAAGTACACATCAAAGAGTTCACCTAGATCGAAGTGCTCTTCTCTGCCCTTACGCCAAAAAAGGAACGTCATAACAATGAAAGCAAAGGCTAAAAAAACACTAAACGTGCGAAGTGTAAACGGGCCGATACTTACAAGTTCTGGAAACATGAGCTCTATTGTATACTATGTCTCTGTATGCTTTCTATACCTCATGCACTGACAGGTGCATTTATTGCCAGTAAGATACCGGTACCACTTGTGTACATTCCTTTGGCACTCTCATTTCATTATCTGCAGGACTGGATGCCCCACTGGGACGTGGGCACCGGGCTCTCAAACGGCACACGGACGCGTAAAACAGCCTTTATACTTGAGTTATTTGATCTCGCTATAACTGCTGGACTTATCTTCTGGTTTTGGAATGGGGTACTCTGGACGCCACAGTTTTATCACATCTGCGCGGGTGCATTTTTTGGTCTACTTCCCGACTTTCTTGAAGCGCCACGAAACTTTTTTAAGTGGGAGCCAGCGTTCTTAAAGCCACTCAACGCGTTTCACCACAACTTTCACCACTCTATTCCCAACATGTTGCTCGGGTTAGCCCCACAAGTTGTGATTGTCTTGGTGATTTATCTGCTGAAGTAATATTCTTCCTAAGAGTTCCCTGTTACTCTCCAGTGAGCCTTAGTTTCCATAGCTGATTCACTGCTGGGAGGATCAAGGACCAGCTCAAACCTTAAAAATATAGTACTAGGTACAGGCCTCATCAAAATAACAATGTTATCGTCATTGTTTGAGGGGAACCTCAGTTCAATAAACATACCTTCTTTTAAGAACCCCAGATTCGTGAGTAACTCTTTCATAGTAGTAGGTACTGCACCTGCTGTAAAAGAATATTCTTCCTTTAGATCAGTAATATTTCCTTCTAATGTTTGCTGTGCAGTAGGAGTAAGAGAAATACTTTCCAACTTTGGTACAGAAGGCACTGTTGTTACTGTTTGGCTTTCCCAATCAACAAGGACACACCTCGTCGTATCCTCTAAACTACCCAAGCGAGATGCTGGCGCATCTTTTTTTCCTATCCGTATCATATCTAACTGACCTTGTAAGTCTTTGCGGTATAAACGCGGATCCATACTTACTATCCATTCATCTTCCTCTATCTTAATTCCTGCAGAGTCCAAGCGGTCTCTGATAGCAGTTTGTATCTGGTGGTCAACAGTACGTATGGATTCGCTATTCCTATATATTAAAAGCGAACAGATGAATTGAATGGAATTAGCTGGATTTTCTATTTGAGCAACTGCAAAATCACTGTCTTCTTTAGAAATAGGTACGTTTTCTGAAAATAAAATAGAGAGTAATTTGCTATATAAATCTTTTTTAGGTTGCGAATCAACAGAAGAATCGAATACCTCTCCCCAAGATTGTGCGTTACTGTGGCTTTCCTGGGGGGTGTTACCAGAATTAGAAGCAAGAACCTCTAGCCCTCCGTAGTTCTCGTGCCCAGTGATTTCAATATCTGCAAAGCCATCTGCGTACCGCACTGCCAAAGCCATCGGGTTTTGCTCTTTCGTTCCGGTCCATTCTCCAAAGGCCCTCTTTATTGTGAGGGATTCAGGAACAGCAGTAACAAGCTCAGAGATAGCTTCTTTTCTCAAAGCCATATGATACAGTTGCTCTTGAGAGATTTCTTTCTTTTGGGGGGTTTCTGGTCTGGCAGGAATTGCTGCAGGGACATCAGCTGGCTTGTTAGTGGGAGGTTCTGGATCAGGCCAACAGCCCGTCAAAGCTGCTGCAGCAGAACCAAATCCAATGAGCCGAAGGAAAGTCCGCCTCGAGAGAAGTTTATTTTTACCTTGTTCTTTTTTTGGAATAGATTCTGGAGTAGATGGGCGATTTAGTTTTGAAAAAAACTCAAAAAAGTTGCGTATACCTTCATTACTCATACAAACTTTCAGCTATACGTAAGTATACATCATGAATATACGAGTGCCACTGGTCGGAATCGAACCGACACGAGTTTTTATGCTCATGGGTTTTTGAGACCCACGCGTCTACCAATTCCGCCACAGTGGCTTTTGTGCGTAGTGTGTAAGTGTATAGTATACCTCAAAACTTGCATTTTTCAGATTTGTGCTTCATAGTGAAGCTAGATGGAGTTTCTGAACCAAGTTCTTGCGAGCATTTTTGACGTGACCAGTATCTGGTCTATTGTGGTTCGTGGTGTTATTTGGTTTGTAATTGCCGGAGTCATTATTGCAAGTACCGACACTCCACATCCTGATCAAGATAGAAATAAATTAAAGCAGAATCTCGGCTTTTTATTACTCTTTTTGGTACTGTCTGGGACACTTGTCTACTTACTGTTTGGCTACGCACCGGTCAAGCAAGGATAAGGCCTGTTACACAACTGGTATACTACGGTGTCTATGCAACTCTCTCTTTTACCTGGTATTGAAGCTCAAAGTCGAGGATATATTCAAACGTGCAAGTCATTGCAAACTGGTTTTTTTCAAAATATTAGAGCAATTGTCTTGCCATATATAACCAGCGATGGCTGGTATCTGCCAGAGACTTCTCTTCTCCTCAAGAGAGAGTTTTGGAATACACTAGAAAAGTTAGACGATCAAACAATTATGAGCAGTGACCTTGCCTTTCTTAAGCAAGTCTCAACAGAATTGCCGATGACTGCTAGCCAGGAGCAACAGGTCATGGAGTTTGAAAAAATCAAATCAATTTGGGCTCATTACTCAGCAACGCTACTCTCTTTTTTCAACCCTAGTAGCTCTCTTACTACTGTTTATTGTGTGCCTACAACAGTTGGTACTTTTGCAAGCTTTTATGTGGATCACAATACGCATACACTCACAATATGGTACCGCATTGATAAAGGAATTGAGCATTTTTTTCATATGCTAGTAGCGGGAGTACTTCAAGCATGCCAAGATTTTGATGAGAACAATATCACTGAATGGCAGTTGAGACAAAAAATGGCAGACTTTATTGTTGAACACTCAGCTCTTCATACCATCCTTCCCATGAGAACAAACACGCTCGATTTTCTCAACGAAGGAAATGCCAATTTGGTTGCTCAAAGCACACAGTATTATCAAAAACTTGGATTTCCTGTGACTTATTTTTTTGCTATTACCCAGCAAGGATTGACTTATCAAAAAAAACTTCTCATTGGATTGACTGACAGTGAGAAAGCAGTTTTAGAGCTATTGATCAAGCGTCACGGGCAGCTTGTAAGTTTTGATGATTGTGCCGTAGCGTGTTGGCAAGATTCTGCTCATAGCAACTTTTCACTTCAAGCTATAGCCAAAGTAATTCAGCGCATTCGTGAAAAATTGAGAAAAAATGGCATTATTTTTGATCCTATTTTTACAGTGCGAAAAAATGGCTATATTCTGTATGACTAGCTCGGGCTTGTAATTGTCAAAAAATTGTCAAGATGTCTTCCCGTCAGAAGTGTATGATCTCTGAAATATGCTATTACATACATCAGAGAATTTCGGTTTTTCTCCAAAAGAAGCACGTTCTGTAGAGGAGCTCTCCCCTGTTGAAAAATTGAAAAAGTTTTTTGAGACTGAAAAACTACAGGAATTAAGACAAGCTTTAACACAAATAGTTACTGATCGAGAAAAACAATTTGAAGCTTGTATAGAAGCCAATGAAGCACGACGACAAGCATACATTACTGAAATTATAGCTATGCTTGAGACAAGTAGAGAAATGCCCAATCATAATTGGGCATTTCCTCAATCATCATATGATGCTGTTACAGCTTCCGTCATCGAGCTTGAGATATCTCACTCAGAAGAGTTCCGCCGACTTTGGCAAACCGTAACTGTTACACAACAGGTAGTAGAGAGAGTCAAATATGATGTGGATCTAGCGGATAGATTTATTGAATTCCTGATCAACCACTTGGAGGAGCTAGAAAATTACTTGCTCAATCAAGACAAAACCAATCCTTTTCCAGATAGTATGTTTTTTAATACGCTGTTGTTTAGTCTAAAACATCAGTGGCATCTAGCAACAATCTTCTTTGTACACCAAAAGATGCCAGCTACCATCAGTGCACACTCAGATAATGAGCTGAAAACAGCTATAGAAAGGTATTCTCAAGAAGCCATCAACAGGTTTTTTGTAGCATTCAATGCTATTTTACCGAATGAGCGAGACCAGGTTTCATCACAAGTTACTGCTGACATGCTCATAATCGATACACTTACACGCTATCTACAAGCTTGTGGAGCTGATATTTTCGTTAATGAAAGGACACATAGAGGAAAAATATTTCAACAGTTGGTGTTTTCTTTTGCTGCAAATGAAACTACAAAAAAAAATTTCAACGCTCTTGCAATGAAACAATTTACAGAACCATTCTATTTCAAATGGGATAATTTTTCTCTGGAACTACCCATAACTGATGATACTCAGTACACGCAAAAAATATGCCAGTATGTTACAGAAAAAGGTTTTAAAATAACTCGATAAAAAAAGTATTTTCTATCTAAGCTATCCCCGTCGTGATTCCATTCCGTAGAACTTAATGCGGTCTCCCTTGAAGTAGAGATCTACGTCCCCCACAGAACCGTTTCTGTGTTTGGCAATCTTCAAACTTACTGACTCTCTGATATCTTCGTCTTTACGGTACAAGAAAAGCACGACGTCAGCGTCTTGTTCGATAGAACCTGATTCGCGCAAGTCTGAGAGCTGAGGAATCCGCTCGCCTCTACTTTCCACCGCACGAGAGAGCTGTGAGAGTGCCAAAACGGGAATCTTCAACTCACGAGCGATGTTCTTAAGTCCTTGAGAAATCTCAGCCACTTCTTGTACCCGATTATCTTTCGTTCTGCCGTGTGCAAGCTGCAAGTAGTCGACAACCAACAGGTTAATGTGATGCTCTGTCATCAGACGTCGCGCCCGGGTACGCATTTCAAAGATTGAGAGCCCTGGGGTGTCATCAATATATATCCCCGCATCAGCCAGAACTCCCATCGCATCTGAAATTTTTAGAAAGTCTTGTTGATCGAGCCTGCCCGTCTTCAACCGCCATGCATCGATGTCAGCTTGCGACACCAGCAACCGATCAACCAACTCTTCTCGACTCATTTCTAGTGAAAATATTCCCACTCTGTTCTTTGCGGTAACTGCAGCATGATGCGCAATGTTCAGGGCAAAGGCAGTTTTACCCATACCCGGACGTGCGGCCAAGATCAGCAAGTTTGAGCGCTGCATGCCCGCTAACATTCTATCTACATCAAGAAAACCAGTTGGTACACCGCGAATATCGCCACCATTTTTCTGCAGCTCATCAAGCCGCTCAAAACTCTCCACCAGAGTGTCTTTAATTGGGCTAAACGACTGACTGCCTGAATCTTGCGAGATTGCAAAGACGTGCTGTTCTGCTAAGTCCATCACGTCCGCGGCTTCAATACTGGGATCAAACGCCTTTTCACTCATCTCACCAGCGATGCTGATGAGTCTTCTTTTAATTGCTGCATCAGTGACTACTTTTGCGTACTCCACAACATTAGCCGCGGTAGAAAGCACACTTGAAAGCTCGGCTAAGTGGGCTGCACCACCGATTTCCTGCAGCTTCTTCATCTTTTTTAATTGGTTTGTGAGTGTGATGGCATCAATTGGTTGACGCTTCTCGTAGAGCGTCTCAATAGCCTCATAGACAATTTTATTTGAAGGGTCGTAGAAACTTTCAGGATTTATAGAGTCAGCAACTTTAATGATCGCATCAGGATCAATTAAAATAGCGCTCAGGAGTGAGTTCTCTGCATCAACATCTTGCGGAGGGAGTCGTTGGCTAGACATGGTGTATTTTTACCACTGTTCCGTGAGAACAACAACTTCTGTCTCTTCCGGCAGTGTTTCTTTTTCTATCTCTAACTTTGCTTGTGCTATGGCTTCAACACCGTACTCTTTTAAGAAAGCAGAAACTGGCTGGAGATCTGCAAAGATCTTCTCATCATGGCGATCAGTTTTGTAGTGCATTGGAATAACGATACTTGGTTCAAGTGTCCGAATGACTTTTACCGCCTCTTGCGGATTGATTGTGGTACTGCCACCCACTGGGCACAGAAGTACATCAACGCCACCAATAAACTCACGCTGTTCATCAGTCAGCTCATGGCCGAGATCTCCTAAGTGACAGATACGAATGTCATCGAGCAGAATTGTGTAGATCGTGTTTTTCCCCCGTTCAGAGCCTTGAGAAGCATCATGAAACGACTGCACACCAAACACTGAGATACCGCCAAGCTCGTACTCACCAGGCTTACTGATGAGGAATGGTCGTTCTCTGCGTGCGGTTGGTTTTACGAGCGCACTAGCACTGTGGTCAAAGTGATCGTGAGACATCGTAACGATGTCGGCAGTCATGCTGGGAAGCGCAAAACCGACAGCTTCGCTATAAGGATCGGTGACAACCACGCCCCGCTTACCCTTAAGTTTAAATGCTGAGTGTCCATGATACGTTACTGTCATACGTGCTTCCTTGTCTCTGTGGCTTACTATACCACTCGTGTCTTGTTCACTCCATAGTATAATAAAGACAGAATCATGAAAAAAGAAACTGCAGTTGCTGTACTCATTGGGCTTACTCTCGGCTTAATTATTACCTATGGTGTGTATAACGCCCGTCTTGCACTCACCAAAAAGCCAGCACATAACAAACAAACAGCTGCTATCCAAAACGACACTATAACTCCCACTTCAGAGAATAATCAACTTATTACCTTACATAACCCTCAGGATGGCACTGTTCAGATTGAGAAGAAAACAACAGTTACAGGAACTTCTACTCCACTTCAACAGCTCGTATTATTTGTAAATAACACCTCATACATCAGACAAAGTGACGATGCAGGAAACTTTAGTTTTGAAGTTCCACTCACCGTCGGAAGTAATATTCTCACTCTAACGACTAGTGATAGTGAGAACAGAATTATTTCAGTTGAGCGGACAGTGATAGTTGCCGATCTCTCAGAACCAGCAGCTACAGCCAGTCCTTCACCCACTCCAAAAGCACAAAAAGCTTCAGCAAAAGCCACCCCGTCACCAACACCAACACCAACACCTGAGGTAGCAGCAAGTGACAGTACCGCCAGTGCACTCAAGGGGTATATCGAAAAGAGCTTGCAAAAAGAAGCCCTCAATGATGCAGTAGCAGCCGCACAGGGAAAAATCACTGGTTTTGTTGGCGAAGTTACCCGTATCGCGCAAAATACAATCAGTGTGAAGCATGCAGATACGACGACAATCTTAAAGGTATCTGATGCCGTTATTCTTAAAAAGAAGGATAAGGCCATAAAATTAACAGATATTTCCATTGCAGACTGGGCCGTTGTCGTTGGTGAAATGACCGATGAGACCTTCGCACCTAAACTCATTTTAGTCTCGGCAACTTCACTGCGCCCGACACCAAAGCTAGTCACCTTTGCAACAATTTCAGAAATTAAAAAACAGCAAATGATTCTCATTCCTCGAGACACATCACAAGGTGAAACGATAACCGTCACAATTAGTAAACAAACCAAGTTCGAGTCAGTTGACGGTTCACCACTCAAACTCAGTGATATCGAGAAAGACTATACCGTTCTAGCAATCGCAGAAAAGCAAGATCCTGATGACGGCGAGTACACTCTCACAACAGTTCGCTCACTGGCAAGCGAAGTTAAAAAATGAGCAACACTCAATCACGATTAACTCACGTACAGTCTCTGGTACAGCCTAGGCAAGTGCTTGTGCTCTTCTCTGCAGCACAGATCTGTGCAGTTACCCGAGCAGAACTGTCTACTGAAGACAGAGAAGGACTTGTCTGTATCACGAGCACAGCGTGCTACTTCTTTTGTTCACCACTCTTTGCACCTAAAAAAAGTACTGGTGTTACGATAGACATTCTTGCAAAAAAAAATCTCGAAGCGTTTTTTACAGCGTGTTCTGAATCAGGAAAAGACACACTCCTGTATGACCCTACGACACTCACGTGCAGTGAATTGACCTGGCTACAAGAGCGCGCTCCAAGCCTTGTCTGCACTGCAGAAACAGAGCTTTTTACGCACACACTTTGGACAAAAAAAACAAAACAAGAACTGGCTGCATGTCGCGCTGCAGGAAAACTTTCCTTAAAAATTATGGAAGCAGTCTGCGCGTCGCTCGCGGTCGGAGACACTGAACTTGCAGTAGCACTCAGAATTAAGCGAGCACTCCTTGAAAATGGAGCGGCACCATCCTTTCCTCCAATTGTTGCATTTGGTAAGAACACCGCTGTTGTGCACCATACGCCAACACAATCACAGCTGACCGCCGAGTCACCAGTGCTCATCGACCTGGGCGCGCGACTAAACGCATGCTGCGCCGATATGACGAGAACAATTTGGTTTGGAAAGCGGCCGAGTAAACTCTTTGTGTCACTACAAGAACGAGTGCTCAGGAGTACTGAAGCTGCGGTGCTGGCAGCACAGACGACACCCACACACGGCGCAGCCATAGATGCAGCAGCACGCGAAAGTATTGTCAAAGATGGCTATGGTGAAGCATTTATTCATAGCACTGGGCACGGACTTGGCTTTGCAGTACATGAGCGGCCACACATCGGGCCAACTTCGAAAGATCCTGTTGTTGCTGGACAGTGTATTACCATCGAGCCAGGAATCTATCTATCAGGGAAAATGGGCTACCGCCACGAAGACACATACACACTCACCGAGCGCGGCACGTGTATCTCCTACACTTCTTAAGAATATCGTTACTGGAGTGGCTCCCAGCGCGCCCAACTTCCTGTTGAGATCTGCCGTTTACCGTCTGTTGTTTCTAAACAGAGTTCACCTGTTTCTGTTCTACCTCTGTTCTGTTTGAACGACTGCGCAACGAGTGAGTACAGTTGTTTTTCTTGGAGTGCCTCGGTGTAGACATTCAGCAACACAAAGAGCGGCTGTGCGGTGAGTAGTTGTGAACACAAGCCGAGTAACCCCGGGAGTGACCGAGTGAGTTGCCACCGCTCTCCTTTTGGCCCGTGTCCAAATGGCGGTGGATCGATGATGATACCGTCATAGCGCACCCCACGGCGCACTTCTCTTTGAACAAAGGTGACGACATCATCGAGTATCCAGCGAATTGAACGATCAGAAAGTCCTGAGCTTGCTTGATTCAGCTTTGCGCTGCCGATAGCTGCCCGTGAGCTATCAACGTGAGTTACTTTGGCACCTGTTTTAGCGGCAACAACGCTAGCACAACCGGTGTATGCAAAGAGATTTAAGACATGGAGGTCAGTAGCAGGCACGTGTTGAGCACGCTGTGTGAGCAAACTACGCATCCACTGCCAATGGGCGCTCTGTTCAGGGAAAATGCCCGTATGCTTGTAGGGGGCGCACTCTGCCATGAACGTGCAGTCTTGCCAGCGCACTGGCCAGGTAGAAGGCAGTTGTTTCAAACTCTGCCACTTTTTGGCAGTTTCATCAAAAAAAGCATCTCGTTTCCATGTTTCAGAACCCTGTGCAGAAGAAAACTGCGCTTCTCTGCATGGACGCTCCAAAACAACGTCGCCATACTTCTCAAGTTTTTTGCCTTCGCCAGCATCAAGCAGTTCGTAATCTATCCAACCAGTTTGTGTGAGGTACATACAAGTGTATTATCGCATATAAATGCTGTGTGCACTGCTAGTGCGAGGTAACGGTGAACTCTAGATCATTTTGACCCATCTCAGAACGTGCGGTACTGCCAATTGCCTGAACTTTCCAAATAGTCTCGTATCCATTCAGCGGAATTTGAAGCTTGGTCTCACCGCTGGCATCTGTTCGCACTGCTGGATTCCAGTACAGTACATCAACGGCATTACCCAGTCCACCTCCGCCGCCGCCACCGCCACCACCACGACCGCCCTCCTCATAGAAGCCAGTCAGCGAAGAGGACGCGTTTGTTCTTCTCGGCCTAAAGTAGTAAAAAGATGAGTGAATTGGTGGAGTTGCGCTCTTTCGCAGTGTATAAATTGCCTTATCAATCACGCTAACCGACAACTGAGCAGCCACCGGCTGATTCTCTGCATCTTTTGTTGTCACGACCAGTTCTGCTGTTTCACTTGGTAAGAACGTACTTTTATTTACAGTCAGTCCTACTTGCAGGAGTTTATGCATAGCGGGAACGTTGAGAACCACACCTTCAGTGTGGTAGGCACCATCTGCAAAAAAGCTCAGTACAACAGTTATTGAAGGACTCAGCTCTGCAGCAACAACAAACTGCAGCTCGTTCTTGCCTTTTTTCAGGTGTACAAATTGTGGTTGATAGACTCTTCCCCGTTCAAAAGTAAGCAGTGCATCGAGTTCTTTTGGAGAGTCTACCGTGAGGGTTATAGTGTCGCCCACTTTGAATGAGCTCTGGCTACTAGCAATTTTTAAGTAGGTTTGGTTAATAGAAGACCCTTTCTCTAACCCACTCTGCGCTGCTTTCTCTTCTGGAGAGAGCACCCGCAACGTTCGCTGATTCTGGACTGTATTATTCATTGAGTCCTGGGCAGAAATTATGAGTTGTTTACTTCCAGGCTTCGTCATAGTTGGCATGGTGAATACAACAATCCCCTTCCCAGTTGCATCGGTTGTTACTGAACCAGCAAGCACCAGAACTTGCGAGTTTTCAGAACCTTGCTGCCCGTTCTGGTACTCAATAAGTTGGTATGTAAAGGTTTTATTTGTTATTTTTTCTCCTGAAACACTCTCTGAGTAAAACGGAACGACAACTTCTTCCCCTGGGGTATAGCTGTCTGCAGCTGGCATAAAAAATACAGAGTACTCGCCACCATGTACCACGGCACTCGATCCTGAAATAACAGCGTTATAGTGTGAGTCATATTTTTTAGCTACTACTGTAATAAGTTGCCCCATGAGGATCTCAGTACTTGGTTTGACTTCGATAACTGCTTTCCCTTGGTCATCTAGTTCTACAGAACCACTCTCGTACTCTTCACCAAAGTAATCATCAATGCCACCTCCGCCGCACATGCCACTCTGAGAGCTGACTGCGAAGCTCTTGTTATATACTGCTTTTTCAACTTCAAAGTAGTTCCTGGCATATACACGGTAGTCGATAGTTTGCTTTTGCAGTGGCTTTCCGTCAAAATAGTTTGCTGAAACAGCAACCTTGAGTGTATCTGAGCGAAGATACTCACTCTTCTCGATTGCTGTTTTAATCTCGAACTCTGGTTTTGTATACTGCTGCACAGCAAAGTCCACAGTGGTATATGTATACGAATCTTTCCTAAATGGAACCAGACTCGTTCTGACATACCCGTATTCGCCCTTAAAATCTTTAGGGATGACAAAGTCTGCTGAGAAAACACCAAACTCATCTACAACGACTGACTTTGTCAGCTCTGTATTTTGATAATTTTGTAAGCTCAGATACACTGGCATACCCGCTTGGGGCAGTGCATATTGTGCGTCACCGTCAAGCCGCACTACTCCGCGCACAAATACGGTATCACCAGGCTTATATATCGGCCTATCTGTATACACAAACGTGTTTGTTCTTGTATCTAAGTTAGCAAACACTTGTATATCTGCAGCAGAGTTTGGCAGCTCAACAGGGATAAACACAACTTCTCCCTTATAGATTCCAATGAGTGTGTCTAAACGGCGAGAAAAATCAAATGGGAGCGCGTTATCTTTATCAGAATAAATAAAATCTTGTAAATGATTTACTTTGTCTTTCAAGTTGTACAAGCCAAAAGTAATTGGCTCTGAAATTTTTGTACCATCTTGTATGTTAAATGCACCGAGTATGATTTTTTTGTCGTCTTGGCGCAGCACCACCCCGAAACTACTGACAACAACAAAGAACGGTTCACTCTTGAACTGCTCCACATAGTACACACCTGGCTCAAGAGACATTGTTCTTTTTTCTTTATTCATTTGAATGTTTTTGACCAGATCACGTTCTGAGTGCGGAACAGATTCTTCAGAGAATCTCCGTGCATAATCACTCCCTGAACCCGAGTCTTTAGGGTTTGAGTATTTAAGGAATGTTAAGAGTGAGTAGGCATTAGATTTATAAATTGTCAGATTATTTAAATCTGTTGAAAACGGAATCTCCGTACCACTTGGATATGATTTCACCCGTGAATATGGTACATACACTTGATTTTCTCCAACT
>CAYMVN010000025.1:0-14073 GCA_964394125.1 uncultured Pseudomonadales bacterium
ATGAAGCGAAGTTTGCAATACAATTATTCCTAGCTACTCCTTTTTCAAATGAAGCGATCTTATATTGACTCAAGAAATTTTGAGCGGGTTCTTTATTGAGAGTAGTAGCAAATTTTACATTATTTTTTTTCATCACTTCAGTGTAATCTGAAACGGACTTCTCAAAATCTTTTTCATAAATTTTAATAATGACAGAAACTGCATGACTTGTGCGATTGTTTGGTTCAAGCAGCATGAGATTTAGTCTAGCTTGTTCAATCTCACGAGGTTGAACAGTTGTCTCACTTGGATACAAAAAAGCGACCATATTCTTTTCATCAACATACTGCAACCAATCTTCAGTTCCCGCAGGTCTTTTTTTGAGGCGGGTATCTTGGCTTGTACTTGGCTGTGTTGAGGCAACTGGTGAGACTTCTGAAGCAGTTTCTTGAGGAATCACTTGTGGTTTTTCCCAAGACTTCAACGCAAAAAGTGTAAGTGCCACAGCTATACTTAAGCCTATGACTAATACTGAACGATTTATACTGCTTGTTTGCATATGCTAATTATATGTTAGAAACAACCTTTGTGTGTTTAGGATGATACCGCATTTGTCTCTCAGTCTGCGCCTGTAAAAATGTTCCGGTACCGTTTAGAACGTCACCTGTGGCGAGGTGGATATTTCTAGCAAGACCGTGCCCCTTTAGGACAGCGCCCCGTTTGTCTGGGTCTGCTTCTGTAAAGTCTCCCCCACCTTCAAGTGTGCAGTTCTGCACGGTGATTGCACCTAAAACTTGAGTACCGTTTCCGAGCAGCGAGTTGCCAAGAATCTGCGCGCCACTGCAGTATCGACCGTTATCTGCTATGGAAATTGTGGCTGTAGGCAGATTTGCTTTGATGCTGCAGCCACCATCTCCGAAAACTCCGTTGTTTCCGATCTGTACCTCGCCAGAATCTGCCAGAATGAGTGTATTTGGGTAGAATATGTTGCCGTTTCCTATCGTTAGTTTTCCAGCATTTTGTGCTTCAATTACGACATTTGGATAAAAAAGGTTGTTCTCGCCAAGTATAACTGCCGCACTGATGAGCACTGAGAAAGGATCAAGCACGATGTTCCCTGCTTCAGCAAGGGCAAGTGTTTGTTCGATAGTTAAGAACCCGCGGCTGGTTCGGGATGTGTTGATGAGGTGTGGGTTCATGTGACTTAGTTATTATATGTTATTTTTACTTAAAAAAGTAATATTAAATGTATAGAATCATATTTCAAAAAGGATATATTTTTTCGATCAATGAAGCAAAAATATGTATTCTAGTGTATGGTAAAATAAGGTAGTAAGTTTAATTTTATGCAAAGGTTGGAATGAAGATTTTTTTTGGATTATCACTACGTGCTGAACCACGACTACACGATGAATATCATGCCATATATCATACGATTGAGAATCTTGGTCATGAAAATTTAAATGATATTGCGGTTAATACTGATCCAGATGAGTTTTATAAAATGGGTAAAGCAGAGATCGAAGAGATGAATAAGGATCTTTCAAAAAAGATCCATTCTGCAGATATAGTTGTTATTGAGGCTACAACACACAGTTTAACAATGGGCTATTATACAAAGATGGCACTCGATCTAAACAAGCCAGTCATTATTTTGCACCTTCCCGGTAATACTCCTTTTTATTTCTCAGGTATTGAACATGATAGGTTGCAAATTGTTGAATATACCTTAGATTCTTTAGTTGAAAACTTGCAGAATGCAATTAACTTTGCGCAAGAAAAGATTGATGTGCGTTTTAACTTATTTATTTCTCCAGAAATAAATAATTACCTAAACTGGGTATCAAAAAAGTTTGATATTCAGAAATCACCGTTTATCAGAACCCTTATCATTGAGCATATGAAGGCTCACCAAGTAGAATACTCAAAAGAACTAGAACGGTAGTTTGAGATTAACTATCCTCGAACTCTTTGTTGTCTCTCATGTCGTGCTCAATTAACGCTCTGAGGTAGACAGATCTTGGCAGTTTCTTTTCTTTAGAAATCCAATCGAGGTATCGTCCAATTGCAGGAGAAATGAAGAAGTTGAATCGAACTTCCTGTTGATTAACTGCATAATCAATTGCTTTTGCGATAACTTCATCTGCTGTTTCTAAGGTGTACTCAACAATCTGTAGTCTGTCGTCATCGATGCCTGAAAAGAAGAAAGGAGGTGCCCCTTTGCGGTGTGCGACGATCACTGGCTTACTCATACTGAGTGCTTTTTCGACTAGATAACCCATCGACATACTCTGTATTGAGGTCTCAGCAACAACGATGTCAGCTTTTTTAACATTATTGATGGTGTTGTTGTAGTGGTTAAAAACTGATTCTTGATCAACACTGTAAAAATCGTCTGGTTTTGCAGTGATGACGAGTGAAGAAATATTTGTTGCTCCAGTTTTCTCGATTGCTGCAAATACAGCTTCGTGTTCAGCTTTACGCGCAGGATCTTTTAAAGCTCTAGGTGAACCAGTGAAAAAAACTTTCATTTATCCTTTTTTAAAAAGTATATAACTAGTGAGTGCAAGTTTTGATTTTATCATTTTTTTCACAGTAGTTATATATGGTTGTTGAGCAACATCAATAGATAAGTCTTCGTTAGAATTAGATAGTATCTTTTGGATTTCTTTCATCCACACGTACAACAGTTTCGGACGAGCATTGCTTCTTGTTAATCTGAAATCATAGTTTATGTGTGTGAAGCCATGTTTTTCAAATAAAGTTATGTATTCACGATAACTTAACCACATTTTATGTGTTACGTCACCATCATCATCAATCGCCCACTTGGGTAAGTCATTCAAAAAGTACTTTCTAATAATTCGTGCAATTATTGAATGAGGAGACCTAACTGGTACATGAATGAAAAGATAACCACCTGGTTTAATAAATTGATATAAATAGGGAATAATATCTTCAGTTACTTCTCTGTGTGCGAAGTGCTCAATTACTGATTCCATAATAATACAATCGAGTGAGTTCTTCTTGAAAGGAAGATCCAAAATATCTGTATTAATAAATGTAGCTGGTAAACCCTTAAGTCTTTTTTTTGCTTCTTCGAGCATTTCAGGAAATAAATCTACGCAAGTGACATCTAAGTTAACTGTAACTAATTCTTTCGCCAAAAAACCGTAGCCAGAGCCGATATCAACAACTTTGGCCTGTTCGCCGCAGAAATTCCTGATAATTTTTGAGTATAATTGCTCGCGGGCAATATCTTTTGTCTTAATTTTGGGTAAATAATAGGCCTTCCAGTATGGCGAATTGTTGAATCTGAAGTATTTATCGAATCTAAGCTTTACTGCATCAACTTGGCTGGATGAAATTTTAATTTGAGATGTTTTTTTTTGCATCGTATTTTCAAATAATTTCCCAGTATTCTACCACTTTACATATATTTTATGTATTGCAATTTTTCTTTTTTGCGGTAGCGTCTTTTTTTTGTATTTCTTCTGTTGCACTGAGCTCTTCAAATACGCTATCATGTGTAAGGAAGCGTATATATGTTGTATCTGTCGCGTAAAGCATCTGCTGCACAATCTGGTCAAGTGGCCGTTGTGGTTTTGCTGCTGATGGCGGCGCTGCTCATCATGGGGCTTTCTTTTGCCTCGAGAACAACCCAAGAAGCACTCATTTCTTCTCAGGAAGAAGACACTACCCGCGTCTTCAACGCCGCTGAAACAGCGGCTGAAGAAGCGCTCTCGAAGCTCTCGAAGGGACAAGCAGTCTCGGATACAGCAACGAAAGTCAGTGGTCTCCCTGACGGCATCAATGCCGTCTACTCTGTTTCGTCTGACGCAACCATAACCGGAACGATCACTGAAGGTGCTTCGAGCAGTATTGTTGTTGATGGGATGGCTCAGTCTGCTGAGATTGCCATTAATTGGGACAAAACGACGGACTGTGGTAGCCGAGCCTCGCTGATTATCTCTGTTTTCTACAACTCTTCAGGGACAATAAAAGTGAATCACACCGCAGTAAAACCACCAGGCTGCTACTCAGACGCGAACCAGGCTGTCGGGTTTACTTCAGCAACAGCTGGACTTTCGACATATAAAAGTAGTTACATCCTCAGGTTTAAAGACAACATGGGTCTTGGCGACACCCCAAAAATTGTGCGCATAAAAGCTTTGTATGCTGATGCAGACGTGAATATTGTGGGTGGCTTTTCTCCGCAACAAGACACCATTAAAGCTGAAGCAACCGGCGCAACTGAAAATGGTAGCAATCAACGCCGCGCTATCGAAGTTGTACGCACAAAGCCCGCTCCACCAGGATTCTTAGATTATTCTCTGTACAGTGGAGGAAGTCTGAAGTAAATAAGTAAAGGAATACTATGCCTGCCTCAGTTGCCCTAGACATCGGTACATACAGTATCAAAGTTGTGAGTGGTACCCCTGGAAATACTCCAGACGTCAAACGGGTGGCAGAAGTATTTAACTCAACGGGCATTGCCTTGCCTATTGATGACGCCTCACAAGAGAAGTTACTGCGTGTCATTGACGCTACCTTCAACGACTACGCGCTGCCCCGCACCGACGTCCGCCTTTCGCTACCTGAAACTGTTGTCTCAACAAAAGTAATCTCTATCCCGCCACTTTCTGACGCCGAGCTAGCGTCTGCAATTAGCTGGCAAGCTGAACAGCACATCCCGATCCCTCCAGAAGAGCTCACCCTTGAGTATCAAGTGCTCTTCCGTCCACAAAAAAATGACAAACAGCCGATGCGCGTCCTGCTGGTTGGTATTAGAAAGCAGCTCGTAGAGCGCTATGTCAGTCTTTTCAATCAGCTAGGCATCGAGCCAACTATTGTTGAAACGCACATGCTCTCGATTCTCCGTTCACTGCAGTTTGAGCCAGCTGACCCGACAACCTTGGTTGCACACATTGGTGCCTCAAGTATGTATATGGCATTGGTACATCAAGGAGAGTTGAGATTCGTTTTGTCTCACTTAAATGGAGGTCAGCTACTGAGTAAGTCACTTGAACAAAACTTAGGGCTCGATGCAACCCAGAGTGAGCAGTACAAACGAACCTACGGACTTGATGAGTCTCAGTTCCAGGGTAAAGTTCGCGAAGCCCTCTTGCCTGCGGTGCGTGTTTTGACGGGTGAACTGCGCAAAGCTATCCAATTTTTTGTGAATCAGAATCCACAAGAGTCGGTGAAGCGACTGGTGCTGTCTGGTGGTACGGCGGTCATGCCGGGGCTCGTGCAGTTTATTACTGAAGAACTCGGTGTAGAAGTCTTGGTAATTGCCCCATTTGCCAATGCAAAAGGTGATGTTCCTGCTGATGTAAATCAACCTGCCCATGCTGTGTGTATGGGTCTACTCATGAGAGATGGCGCATAACAAACTATGACAAGAAATATTAACTTTGTCCGCGAACGGCAACGAAAACTCAGCCAGCTTGAGATTCAAGACAGGCGTGTTTTTCGCATTGTAGCCATCTCTTTTGTTGGTGTGCTCTGTGCGGTAGCGGTTACGCTTGGGGCGCGGTTTTTCTTTTTATACAAGGTGAATAAGCTTACCGAAGATCAAAAAGCGATGCGGAATAGTATTGCCTCGAAGGAAAGTATTGAGAAGTCGTTTACCGTTTTCTCATACAAACTGCGAACGCTGACAGATCTCTTTGGCAAACGCAAGGAAAAGCAGGAAGCACTGGCATATTTCAGTACCCTCTTTGGCCCTGATGTCAGCATCCGGCAGCTGTCGTATTCTGGTGAAGATGAGATGTTGCACTTTACGCTGGAAGCAAAAAGTGTCTTTGTACTTGATGAAGTGCTCATAAAAATGAGTAGTCCTGAAGTCAAAGAAAAGTACCCAACAATTCAAAAAGAATCTTTGCAGCGGGGAAAGAACGCCAAGTACAGTATGGCTGTAACCATCGCACTGGGTACACAAGAGCTAACACAAGCTGATGAACAACCAGAAGCAGATGCAGAACCTGCAGCACCTGAGGAGAGCCAACAATGAAACTAGATGCCGCCACATTTCGCTTGCTCCTGGCTACCCGCAAGATGATGCTCTTTTCTGTAGGTCTCGTTACTATTGGTGTACTCCTTGTTTTTTCTGTGATGATTCCGCAGATTCAAGAGACCATCTCGCTGTATGGGAAGCTGCAGAGTGAGGCTCCCAAAGCTGAGCTGCTCAAAAAGAAGATCTCCGCACTTGAAAGTGTTACTAACACCGCTGAGTACGCACAAATTCACGTCGTTGATGGTGCCCTACCCTCAAAGAAGCCACTCCTTGAACTCTTGACGAGTATCTACTCTGTCTCGTCTCAAACACAGGTAAATCTTGAACAGTTCCAGTTGACTCCAGGACTGGTTGCTTCAGACTCGACCGTTGCAGATAAAACGCGGAGCACTACAAACACGAGAGCATACGGCAGTATGGAGCTTGAAACAAAAATCACGGGTACCTTCCAGAATATTCAAGCGTTCCTACTACAAATTGAAAAAGTTGCTCCTTTTACAACCGTCACAAAGATGGAAATCGGTGGCGAAGTGGCTGGCAGCACCGCAACCGACAAAGAAACGCGCCTCTTTCAGGCTTCATTAACCACGCAGACCTTCTTTTTCACGCAACCAATTAGTGTCCGTGTTGAGACTCCACTGCCAACATTAACGGCACAAGATCAGAACGTGCTGGCTACTCTGGCATCATTCGTGCCGAATGCACTGCAGGGGCAAAGTACGATTATGGGTGGTGGTCTTGAAGACTTGTTTGGAGTAAGTAGCCTTGAAGAACAAGAGAAAAAGGCTTCACAGCTCGAGCAGTTGCTTCAGAAACCAACAGAGGCAAAAGCAACACAAGAGACTGGCTCTGCTGCAGCTCCAACACCTGCTCCAGCTGAAACTCAGGCTCCAACCACAAACTAACTTTTAAGAACGGAAAGCACTCGACCAGCGTATATTTCTGGTACGTTCAGTTCAATTAAATACAGTGAAGACTACTCTGCGTCTGCAACAACTTCAGTCTCAACGACTGGTTCAGCTTGCTGCTGAGCAACTTGTGAGCCATCAGCGACGTTAATGCGTGCGCGGATACCCTCTTTGATTGCACGAATGCGACCAATACTACGAATTGCATGAATAACTGAGCCACCTTTGCCAATGATGCGACCGACATCTTCATCGTTAACACGAATTGTGTAGACAACACCTTGCTCATCTTGAACTTCCTCAATCTGCACATCTTCTGGATGCTCGACTAAGTGGATGATGATGTACTCAAGTAAGTTTTTCATGAGAATGACCTATTCGTTACTAGTTGTACTACTCTCAGCTGGAGTTTCCTCTGCTGGAGTTGCTGCGGCTTCTTTTGCAGCTTCAGCTTTCGCGCGAGCTTTCTTTGATGGTTTCTTTGGTTTCTCTGGGAATGGAGTGCCAGATTCAATGCGGGCTGCGAGGCCAGCAACAGTTTCTGTTGGCTGTGCACCGTTCTTCAACCACTTCTTGTACTCGACTAAATCGAGCTCCAAGATCTTTGGAGTTGCGGTTGGTGCGTAGTGACCGAGACTTGCAGTGTATGCACCGTCTCGTTTTGTTTTACCTTCAATAACCACAAAGCGGTAGTGAGGTTGATTACGTTTGCCAAATCTGGCGAGTTTTATTTTTAACATACTGAATTCTCTATATTCAAGTTTGCTGTTTCTTTCTGACTTGACGAATTATACTAGAAAAGAGGCAGAGTCTCAAGGGGAGGTCTGCACTACGCTGAAAGACGCACTAACGCTGCCTGAGCTGCGGCTTGCTGTGCCTGTTGTTTGCTCTTGCCGGAACCGCGAGCCAACTCGACACCACCGACTGAAACAGAGACGGTAAACTCTTTGTTGTGATCGGGACCAGACTCAGAGAGGACTGAGTAACTGGGCGTGTCTTTCCCTTTAGCTTGTACTTTTTCTTGCAACTCACTTTTAGGATCTTTGTAGAGCTTCTCTTTAAGAATGGTGTCGACAGTGATAAAGAGGTTCTCTGCGAGGAACTTTTCAGCAGCTTCAAAGCCTTGATCTAGGTAGAGTGCCCCAACGACAGCTTCAAGTGTATCTGCTAATAAACTGGGGTTAGAACGGCCGCCCGTTGCCTCTTCGCCCTTACTCATCATCAGTTTCTGCCCAAGCCCAATTGACTCGGCTACAGCGGCGAGGCTGGTCGTTTTTACGAGCGCGCTGCGGTATGCGGTGAGCGTGCCCTCTTGTTCGTTTGGAAATAAGGCGTACAGAAACTTGGTGGCAGCAAGCTCGAGAACGGCATCGCCTAAAAATTCGAGGCGTTCGTTCGATTCTCGTGAAGGTGAGTCTTTTTCATTCAGTGCGCTGCGGTGCGTGAGAGCAGTTTCAAGAAGTGCTTGTGATGTAAAGTTAGGAATCATACGGTTCTATTAGTAATCTATCTCGTCGTTGATAAGGTCTACGATGTCTCCGACGGTTTCTGCTTCAAGAGCAACCCGTTTTGGATTGAGAATAATGTGAAATGTCTTGTTAATGCGGGTTACGATCTCGTTGAGGTTGCCAGCTTCGGCAGTGATTTCGAGGTCGATAACGAGGTCTGAGAGTGGATGAATGTCAGCGAGTTCTATAAATGTGACGTCAGAAATAATCTCGCGCACAAGGTCTAACACGGATATATTTTCTCTGGCTGCTGTCTCTTGCATTACCGCTGCTTTCATCTAACTAACACAGTACTTACTTGATTTTTTCTTCTTCGAGTAGAAGATGAGCAAGCGCGCCATTTACAAACTTTGATGACTTTTCACTACCAAACTGTTTGGCAAGCTCGATTGCTTCATTGAGCAGTACGAGCTTGGGTGTCTCACTATGCATTGATTCAAAGAGAACCAGACGCATAATTGCAAGATCGACTCTGTTAATTTCATCGAGTGGTCGCTCGGGCGCAACTTGTTGTATCTCTGCATCAAGAATAGCGAGTTCAGCAAGAATGTCAACTACTTCCTTGTTCTCAGTTGTACGAGCTGTTTCCAGAGTAGCTGCGGTAAAAGTAGCTGCAAACAACCGTTGAAATAACTGCAAACGGTGCTCGTGTCGAGAATCGCCCATGTGACTATCCTTTGTGCTGTGTCTTACGCACAGTTTTGACAGCAGCTTGTTTCTTAGGTGCTGCGTTTCTTGTCTGGACGGGGGCTTGAGATGCCACTGACTTTGAGGTAGCTGCGTGCTTTGGTGCTTCTGCAACAGGTGCTGCTTTTGCAAATCCAAGTTTACTCATGATGCTATCGACCAATGTTTTTTTGTGCAAAGGTACGCTCGTAACTTTTGTATCTTGCATGAGTTTAGGGGTGTTCCCTGCTCTGCGTTTACCGCGCTCAACGCGGGTGATCTTATTTTTTGGTAGTGCTCCCATGTGATTCCTTTTATAAAGTGTAGTATAGTTGCGGTCTCGTTATAAGACAAGGCGTGATTGTATCGCACTATCCGCTTGGTTTCAAGGAGCGAGGTGACAAACTAATTAACAAGACTTGTGAATGGGTGTACTCAAAAAAATCAGATATAGGCTCATAATGTTTGACAAAAACACATTATCTCAATATAATGCTCATGTTTTTGTTGATTTAAAAGTTAAATACTATTTATTTCAAATAGATCTTTTGATTTTTTTTACAAAGACAGCACTTTAACAACTTAACTTACTTTAAAAATACACCTGAGCTCAGAGGGAATAGAAGAGAATAAACTTCTCTTTTGTTTCCTCTGAGTTTCAAGCTGTACTAAGAAACTTAGAGGTTGTAACAACTTCAACTTCAATTTCTACAAGGAGTATGTAACATGAACCGCAACAGTGGTAGTGGAATTGGCGGAATTTTTGTTGGCCTCGGAGCATTCTTGCTCGTTGGTTTTCTAATTTCGCGTGCATTGTTTGGCTATTTCTGGCACGATGTTGCCGCAAATGAAATTGCCATTCAGTTCCGTAAATCGCAGATTACGAATGTGGTTGGCCCTGGGAACTATAATGACACAAACTGGTGGGCTGACATCACCAATATCAAGATTGAAGGCGTGCCATGGTGCGCCCAGGATGATGAAGTCATCACCAAGGACAAACAGCGCGTAGGTGTCAAAGCTTGTGGCACCGTCCATCGGCCGGGGTTGGATCAGGCGGATGTCTATCGCAATCTGTGGTCACAGTATCGCTCGATTTACACCAGTGATGATGCACTGGTTGGTAGCAGTGACGGGGCAACCCCTGGCCTGATGACCAACATGGGCCAGCAGGCCATGAAGGTCTGCGTAGGTGACCGCAATTTCGACGAAGCAGTCGTTGGCGCCGCCCGTGACGGTTTACGCGAGTGCATCGATTCAGAAGTCGACAAACTGGCCAAGAATTACGGCCTGCGTGTTGAGAATCTGACCGTGCCTAATGTTATTATTGGGCCGTCGGTGCAAACCTTGCTTGATCAAATTACGGACGCCAAGTATCAAACAAAGTTGGCTGAAGAGGCGGCGCTGAAAGCCAAGGCTGACGCAGATCGCCAGCTCGCCGAGCAACAGGGCCAAATCCGCGTGGAACAAGGGAGAATTCAGGAGACTGAGCGGCAGCAAGCTACAACAGCGGATCTGCAACGGCAACGCCTCGAAGCTCAAAAGGCAGTTATCGAGGCGCAAAAAGCCAATGACCTTCAGACTGCACAACTGCAACTCGCCGTTGAACAAGCTGAACTTGAGGTCGCTAAAACGGCGGCCCAATCGGAGATCGCTGGCCAGACCGCCTTGGCCACTCTGTTCCAACAAAACCCGGTCTACGCGCAGTACATGGGGCATCTCGCCAGCACGCAGGCATGGGGCAAGTTGGATAAAATCATCGTGCCAGCCGGCACGTCGGTTGATTCCATCCTCAGTCCTGACGGGACTGTTGGTATCGTCACCGACGTCAACAAGTAACCACAAGGAGTGATAACATGCCCGCGCTCGTTGCAAAAGCGCTCCCAGTTCTTGTGATCATCTCTGGCCTGTACGGCCTCAACTGGGTGCGTTTGAAAATCACGGAATACGTCGAACGTGAGTACAATGGTGACTGGAGCCGATATATCGGCAGCTTGCAGGGAACCCAGATCATTTTCGGTCTGATTATTCTCTTCGCTGCTGTCATTGTCTCTATTAGCCAATTGTTCAACTAATGTTTTTTTTCACCAAGAAGTAAGTTGAGTTCTCCTACCGGTGCACAATAGTGTGTGCCGGTAGGAATTTTTTTTCTTTATTCCTAATTCCCCAGCGGCAGCAGATTTCCCACTTTGACTGGTGGAACGATGCCGCACCAGGCTTCTGGTAGCTCTGCTGCGAGTTGTTGCGCCTGGGCTACAAGTTGGAGGTTGGTCCAGTTGGCATACTGGAGAGTTCCAAAACCATGCTGGGCGGTACCAAACAGGTCGCCTGCACCGCGCCGCTCAAGATCGAGCTCAGCGAGCTTCTGCCCACTTGTGATCTCGGTAAAGTGCTGCAATCGTTTTTTCTTGTCTCCTTTTTGTACGTTGGTCGTAAAGAGTAAACAGTAGCCCTGTTGCCCTGCTCTCCCTACCCGCCCACGTAGCTGGTGCAAACTTGAAAGACCGTAGCGTTCTGCACCTTCAATAATCATGGCACTGGCTTGCGGAAGGTCGATGCCAACTTCAACTATTGAAGTCGTAACCACAATCGAGATTGCTCCTGAAGTCAGCCCAGCAATGACGGCACTTTTTTCTTCTGCTTTTTGCCGACCGTGCAAGAGTGCAACGTGTGCCCGCTTACCACAAAACTTTTTTACCTCCTGGAACGTTTCTGTTGCTGAAGCAACGTTCTCAAGACTTTCGCTTTCTGAAGTATTGATGAATGGACAGACGATGAGAGCCTGGAACGTGCCGTTACTCTCGGCAATGTGGTCGAGCAGCCACTCGTAGCTTGAAGTGCGTTTCTCTTCAGGCACAAGCCACGTTTTTGTAGGGATTCTATTTTTCGGCAGCTCATCAATGACGGAGTACGACATGTGGGCAAACAGGGTTAACAAGAGTGAGCGAGGAATGGGGGTGGCGGTCATGGTGAGCATGTGTGGTTTTATAGCCAATTTTTGCAAACTACTGCGCTGCAGGACACCAAATCGGTGCTGTTCATCAAAGATGAGTAGTGCGGGGGCGAGTTCTTCGAGGACGTTGAGTACTGCGTGCGTGCCAATGACCAGCCGAGGAGTAGCCACGCGCGGGGCGGATTTCTTCCTCGTGCCGCCTGTGATCAGTTCTACTGGCAGCTCAGGGAGCATTTTCTGAATCGTTTGAAAGTGTTGCTCAGCCAAGATACGCGTTGGGGCAACAAGCGCAGTGGTCTGCCCTGCCCGGTAGACTTGCAGTGCGGCGATGCCCGCCACAATTGTTTTTCCTGAACCAACATCACCAACCAGCATCCGGTTCATCGGGACATCGCGGCCGATATCCGCACATATTTCTGCGCTACATCTCTCTTGCGCTCCCGTGAGCGCAAAGGGAATACTTGCGGGAATGCGTGGCTCAGAAGGTGCAATTGCCTGGGCGCTACCGAGTGTTGCCCACTCATTTTTTAAGTAGGTTGAGTGGCGCATCAGTTGAATAAGCTCTTCGAGCGCCAGCCGTTCTCGAGCTTCAGTAACTCGTTCAGCATCGACCGGAAAGTGTAGATTCTGCAGCGTGTCTGTGAGGGACAGCACACTGAGGCCTAACGAAGCTGCTTTTTCTGAAAGTTCATCTGGTGCAGCCAGTAAGCCACGAACGCACTCCTTGAGGATTCTCCGTAGCGTGCCTTGGGGAATGTCGAGAGACGTTGAGTACTGTGGCACAACCCGCCCGGTGTGTGTGGTGTCGTCAGAAACTTTTTCAAAACTTGGCTGAACCATGCTCTTTTTATCAGTAACTGTGCCACTAAAGTAGTACTCGGTGTCTTTTTTGAGCGTTTTACTAATAAAGGTGGTGTTGAACCACCAGAGCGTACAGTTTGCGGTGCCGTCAGTGATGACAACAGAGGTAATGGGTCGCTTATTTTTGTAAAAAAAACGTATCGAGGTAACGGTGGCTTGCAGCGTAACTGTTTGCCCGGGGATGATATCGGCAATCGAGACGAACTCGGAGAAGTCAAAGTACTTGAGGGGTAAGTACAAAATGAGGTCGTGGATTGTCTGTAACCCTGCTGCAGTAAAGTGTTCCATCAGTTTTGGGCCGACGCCAGCAACGGTGCTGAGTGAACTTGAAAGTGAGTACATAGTGTATTCTACTGAGTGAGCAAGAAAATGTTGCTGCCCAGTAATCCAACAAGTGTCGAAACCAGTGCGAAAATTGCAAAGATCTTAATGACTCGGTCTCTGGTATGTCGTGTCATAGTACTAGTTTACAGTACCTTCTCTTTCCGAGTTTGACAATAAGCCCTTCGGTGAGCGGCACCACAGCAAAGGGGTCGCTGCACTTTTCGTCTGCAGGAAGTAGCGTGAGCGCGCCTTGTTCGATGAGGCGTTTGAGTTCTGCTTTACTCAGATCTGGGAATGCTCGTGCAAGTAACTCAAGAACTGGGAGCTCTGACTCACTGCAAGTAATCTGAGGAATGTCTGAAGGAACGTTTTTTTGTTGCACAGTGCTCTCAAAGTAGGCTTGTGCTGCATCTGCCTCCGCTGCCGAGTGGTACATCTGGGTGATGGTGTGCGCCAGCTGCTTTTTGAACTGCATCGGGTTCTCGCCGCGCGAAATTGCAGCTTCGAGTGCCGTAACTTCTTCTTGAGGGGTATCGGTAAGCAGTGTGAAGTAACCAACAATTTGTTCATCGGCAATCGACATGAGCTTGCCGTACATGTCATTTGGTGCGTCAGTTAAGGCAACGAAGTTGCCGTATGACTTACTCATCTTTCGCCCGTCGGTTCCGTTGATGATCGGGGTAGTGAGCACCCACTTATCTCGGTTATTCATTACTTTTTGCAGGTGTCTTCCCATCAGCATGTTGAAGAGTTGGTCTGAGCCACCAATTTCGAGGTCAACGTCCATTGCCACACTGTCGTAGCCCTGGAGCAGCGGGTACATGAGCTCATGGCCGTGAATAGGAAGGCCGTTCT
>CAYMVN010000026.1:0-13608 GCA_964394125.1 uncultured Pseudomonadales bacterium
GTGAGCTGTGTCCCATGCGTTCGCGACGAACTTTTGCCTGGGTTACTTCGACACCACACTTATCACAGATAATGCCCTTATACCGAATTCTTTTGTACTTTCCACAGAAACATTCATAATCTTTGCTTGGTCCAAAGATCTTTTCATCAAACAGACCGTCTTTTTCTGCACGCAGAGAACGGTAGTTGATGGTTTCTGGTTTTTTAACTTCACCATGTGACCAAGACTTGATCACTTCTGGAGAAGCTATTCTGATACCGAGTGCTGAGAAATCAATAATATTTTGCATGTGTAGTCCTCCTTGAGATTATGCCTTGTCCGCATCAGTAGTTGCTACTTCTGCCTCAGCAGCTGCGGCTGCCTCTGCTTCTTTTTCGTCAAATACTTCTTCGTATTCGTCGTCATCACTTTCAGTTTCATCGGTCGCTTCTTCTGCACTGTCCTCATCGTCTGCAGATTCTGCTGCAAGTTCTGAGTCATCAATGAGAATCTCTTCAACAGGGATCTCTGCTGGTTTGTCATCTTCTTCAACCACTAAGGACTCGTAGGTGACAACATCGATAGCCAGTGAGTTAAGCTCGCGCATCAGAACCTTGAATGATTCTGGCACGGTTGGTGCTGGAATATCGGTTCCTTTGACGATTGCTTCAAAGGCTTTCGCACGACCCATCACGTCATCTGACTTGATGGTAAGCATCTCTTGCAGTGTGTGTGCTGCGCGATGTGCTTCAAGTGCCCAGACTTCCATTTCTCCCAAGCGCTGTCCACCCATCTGAGCTTTACCTCCCAGTGGTTGTTGTGTGACGAGTGAGTATGGACCTGTAGAACGAGCATGCATCTTGTCTTCGACCATGTGAGTCAGCTTGAGAATGTATGAGATACCAACAGTTGTTGGCTCACCGTACTCTTCGCCTGATCGTCCGTCGTACAGTTGTGCTTTTCCAGAAACAGGCAGTCCTGCACGGCCAAGTTCTTTCCAGATCTTGTCTTCGTGGTAGTGCTCAAATGCAGGTACGGCAATCTTGTAGCCCAACTTTTGTGCAGCCCAACCAGCATGTGCTTCGAGCAGTTGCCCGAGGTTCATACGAGCCAGCACTGACAGTGGTGAGATAATGATATCAACTGCTGTTCCATCGGCTAAGTGTGGCATATCTGCGGCTGGAACGATCTTACTGATAACACCCTTGTTTCCATGGCGTCCAGCAAGCTTGTCTCCAACAGTGATCTTGCGTGTTTGTGCAACTTTAACAGTCACTTCTTTGAGGGTACCTGGATCGAGCTCGTCGCCGAGGTCACTGTCAAGTACTTGCACATCAATGACGGTTCCGGTTTCACCATGTGGCATGCGCAGTGAAGTGTCGCGAACTTCGCGGGACTTCTCTCCGAAGATTGCTCTGAGCAGTCTTTCTTCTGGTGAAAGCTCGGTCTCACCTTTTGGTGCGATCTTACCAACTAAGATATCGCCTGAAGAAACAACACTACCGATGCGGATGATTCCGTCTGGTGTTAAGTTACTGAGGTAGATCTCAGAAACGTTTGGAATGTCACTGGTTAACTCTTCTGCACCCAGTTTGGTATCCATGACTTTTGCCTTATACTCGTTAATCTGAATAGAAGTCAGGGCATCATCTCGGACCAATCTGTCAGAGATAACGATAGCGTCTTCATAACCAAGACCATCAAATGAGGTGTAGGCAATCAGTAAGTTTGAACCCAGTGCCAGCTCACCACCATCTGCTGAAGGGCCGTCAATAATAACGTCTCCAGCTTTAATCTTGTCACCAACCGAGACGATTGGAGACTGTGAGTAACAGGTACTTTGTGAAGTTCTGACGAACTTGTTGACTGGATAGACTTCTGTAGCACCTTCTAAGTACGAGATATCACTCATGTAGTTTGACTTCTTCAGAGTATCAGCGACATCTTTGTCTAACTTGATGACCACTCTAGATGCATCAACGTAGTCGATAACACCAGGATTAAAGGCACGAACGGTGCGTCCCATTGCGGTTGCAACTTCTTCTTCCATACCGGTACCAACAATTGGAGCCTGTGGCTTGATAAGTGGCACACCTTGACACTGCATGTGTGTACCCATCAGCGCACGGTTTGCCTCGTCATGTGCGATAAACGGAATCAAAGAAGCTGAAGTACCAATAACTTGGCGTGGTACGACGTCGATGTACTGTACGTCTGTTGCTGGACCTTCAATAAATTTGTTCATGTAGCGGATAGGCACCCACTCTTGGTCAATATGACCATCAGCGTCAATTGCGACACTGCGGTGAGTAATTTTGTAGTCTTCTTCGTCATCTGCTGCGAGATACACGATCTCATCAGTGATTTTCATCTTGTCGCCATCGGCAACAACCACGTTGTACGGAGCTTCCAAGAAACCGAAGTCGTTAACGTGTGCGTAGAGCGACAAGTAGGTTACGAGACCGATGTTTGGACCTTCAGGTGAACGGACTGGGTCGATACGAGAGTACTGTGATGCGTTGATGTCGCGCATAGAGAATGAGGCACGCTCTCGAGTAACACCACCAGATCCCATGACTGACAAACGGCGAAGGTTGTCAATTTCAGAAAGTGGGTTGGTTTGATCAAGAATGGTTGACAATCGGTTGCGGCGGAAGAACTCTGAGATAGTTGCAATCAATGGACGTGCGTTGACGAGAGCTGAAGGACTGAGCAGTTCATCTGTTTTAGTAAGAGACATTTTTTCACGAATTGAGCGCTCAAGACGGATTAAACCGACACGGAATGCTGATTCTTGTACGAGCTCACCGATCTGGCGAACACGACGGTTACTCAAGTGATCGATATCATCTGTTTTACCGCGGCCATTCTGCAGCATGATTAAGTACTGCACTGCAGCCACGATATCTTCTGGAGTTAAGGTAACAGTTTTTTGATCGACAGAGATCTTTAAGCGGCGGTTGAGCTTGTAGCGACCAACTTCACCCAGATCATAGCGGCGAGCATCGAAGAATAGTTGTTTGAGGTACTCTTGTGAACCATCAAGTGTTGCTGGTTCGCCAGGGCGCATCTTTTCATAGACTTCGATGAGTGCTTCTTCTTTCGACTTTGTTGGATCTTTTTCGATGGTACTGCGAAGTAAGTGGAAGGTATCAATTGCAGTTGAATCTGAGAAGAGTGCTTCCAGATCTGCGTCAGAACTGTAGCCCATTGCACGCAAGAGAACAGTGACTGGCAACTTGCGTCGGCGGTCGATCTTTACGGTAATAACATTCTTCTTACCAACTGAGATCTCCAGCCATGAACCTCGTTTTGGGCGAAGCTCAGCTTGATAGAGTTCACGACCAGTTGCAGCATCAGTGTTTCCTGAGAAAAAGACGCCTGGTGAACGAACGAGTTGTGTCACGACTGCACGCTCGATACCGTTAATAATAAAGGTACCAATTGGAGTCATTTTTGGGATATCGCCTAAGAAAACTTCTTGTGTCTGCTCTGCGCCAGTGCGTTTGTTGATCAGTGTTGTGGTGACATACAGCGGCATGTCGTAGGTAACACCTTTTTGTTTTGCTTGGTTAATGGTGTATTTTGCAGCTCCGAAACGGTACTCACCGAACTTTAACTTCCAGTTCTTACCGGTGTAATCTTCAACGCCATCTTGGTAGACCTCAGCGAGTGCCTCGGTGATACCTTTCTCGAGGAACAACTTGTATGACTGCAGTTGCAAACCGACGAGATCGAGTTCTGGAAGTCTTGTAGTAACAGTTCCCCAGTTTTGGCGTAGATTCTTTGACATGAGCTGCTCCTTCTCAAAATTAGCACTAGTGTTAATGACTACAATCTTCAGGTAAGTACTGCGCGAATCAGTGACACAAAAAACCAGAGCCCACCCACTGAGTGTTCTCTGTGTCTAATTTGTTACTGAACTAATTCTAATGACCGAGTGATCAAGAGAGCCTTCGCTGTCACTACTTGCTGTCTGTTTGTGAATAATGGATTCTAACACAAAGAAAACGCTACCGCAAGTATCGGGCAACATTTTGATTATGTTCCTCAAGCGTCTGTGCGTAGTACATCGTACCAGAAGGCGCGTGGATATAGAATACGTCATCGGTAGTGACTGGGTCAAGAGCTGCCTTCAAGGCGTCAAGCCCGGGGTTGGCAATCGCATGCGGAGGAAGTCCCGTGCGCAGGTACGTGTTATACGCTGAGTCTTGTTTCTTGAACTCAACAAGTGGTGGCGTCCACCAGCTTTTTTTACTTGTGTCGAAGCCGCGAATGTACTGCAGCGTTGCATCAACTTGGAGTGGCATACCCAGCTGCATTCTGTTCTCTAAAATACCCGCTACATGCCGCATATCTTGATACGACTTTGCCTCGCGCTGTACCAAAGAAGCGAGTGTTACCAGTTCTGGGAGCGAGCGGTTACTGGCTTTTAGAGCAGCTTCGTTCTTTGCAACGAATTTTTTCTCGAATGTATCAGTTAGAAGTGTGAAGATACCCTTTGCGGTGATTTCTTTTGGCACAAGATACGAGTCAGGGAAGAGCATGCCTTCACTTGCTGCAGAAATGGTTAAAAAATCTTCTTCAGAAAACTCAGTAAGGTCGGTTTGTGAAGCAAGATAGCTGGCAATTTCTTCTCTTCTCCAGCCTTCAAGGAGTGTAACCCAGACGTCTTCAGTACCCTTTGTCAGTTCTACAGCAATTTCGGAGAGCGGTGCAGCAGTTGAGAGCGTATAACTACCCGATTGAATCTTTGTATCGAGCTTCTTAAATCTCGAGTAGAGTCGAAAAACAAGTGCATTTTTAATGAGCCCTTTTGCTTGCAGATCTGCGGCCAGTGTTGCAAGACCCTCACCTTTTTTAACCACCACTCGTACCGTTTTTGTTTCTTGTGCAGCAGTGGGCTGGAACTGCAGGTACACCCAGCCTCCGCAAACGGCAGCCACCCCAAGGATGAAGCCAAGAATACTCACTCCAATTTTACTGCTTTTTGTCATAGCACTATGCTATACTATACGTATTATGACACCAGTATCAAATGTAGAACGAGTGCGCGGAAATAAGAATGTACGACTTATCGTTATTGTAGTTTTACTTCTCATAGCCGTGTATATGCTCTACTCAGCATGGTAATTTTATGGCACTTCCAACAATTCCAAAATTCAAACCACTCGCCAATGCAAGTGAAGGTACAAAAAAAATTGTTAAACCAGTTCTTGGTGTAGTCATTGCACTGCTCTTGGCAGCATTTGGGCTTGAGGCAACAAACAACGACTGGGATCTTGGAAAGTTACTTCAGGGTCAAACAATGGAACAAGCAAAAGTACAGCGTGACGCCAGTGGGAACTTTTTACTGCAAAGCTGCACTGAACAGCTCTACAACTGCGACAACTTCACTACACAACCAGAAGCTCAAGAAGTTTTTGACAAGTGCGGTGGAAGCGGTGATGACGTACACGGTCTTGATGGAGACAAAGACGGAGTTGCCTGTGAGAGTTTACCAGCAAAAGCTCAGTAATCATTTTTCACTGATTTAGAACTCAGTTGTATCCAGCCACTCTTGGAGAAACTCTGCTGCGGCGTAGTGATCGACTATCGGCGCGATCTTCTTTTGTTCCCTGAGTTTCTTCCGTGCAGATTGTGTAGAGAGTGTTTCATCAGCGTACGCGACAGGCAAACCTGTTTTTTCGTGTACACGCTGCCCAAACTGACGCGCACGCTGCGCACTTGCCCCCTCTGAAACCCCAACGAGTACTTGTTGGATGCGATGCTCGTTTAAGAGTGCAGCAATTTTATCGAATACTTCAGGTGAGTTGCCAATGATACAGAGCGGTTCAGCAAGCGAACCATACGATACCGCACACCCAACACGGACTGTTCCAAAATCAAGGGCGAGCGTTTTAGGAATTTCCATAGGGCACAGTATACACTACTCCTGTTTTATGAGCTCAGCAGTCACAACCCCACGACGGAGGAACGTACCTTCTGGAGTACACGTTACGAGTTTGAGGCGTTTAGTGTCAAACTGTTGTGACAAAATATACACATCGGTTGGCTTCACCTCAGTTTTTTCTTGAACGACATAGGTGTACTTTACACCTTGATGGGTAACAAAGATCTCGTCACCCTTTTTAAGCGTCATAATCGTACTAAAAATTGAGTTATATCTGCGCGTATTTTTTTCACTTGGGTTATAGAACTGTCTGAGCACTGAGTGACCAAATACAACTGGAGCACCGAACTCACCGGGCAGTGCAGTCCCCGGATAGGCAATGAGGCTCTTATTAAGATCGCTGCCGCCGATCTTAACTTGTGCGTTTGCAACGTTCAGCTTGGGGATATCAATAGTGAAGTACTCTTCTGCAGCAGCTTTTTTCTCTTGCATGTTCAACTGCTGTGCAACAGAAGGTTCAAACCAGTTGGTAAGATTGGTGTAATCAAGCTCGACGGCAATCATCTTCGGCTTTGTGTTCTCTGCATCTTCAAACGCTTGTACTTGTGGTACGAGCGGGGTTACTTCCATGACTTGTTCAGTGGGAATTGGTGAGATGAGCTCAGCGGTTCTCACATCTTGAGCCTGCCAAACATATGCCTGTGCGATCGGAAAGACAGCACTTCCCACCAAGTAGCACCCAAAAACAATAAAGCTGAGCGGCAGAATGAGCGCACCCAAACGAACTAACGGAGGCAGCTGCTTTTTTAATGCGGCTTCACGATTTGTATCTGATTTTTTTTCAACTGAAGTACTCACCACGAGCCGAGCTGCATGAGAAGTGACTTCTGCTTCTACTGTATCCAGTGACACGCCATGCACCAGTGCTTGCCGGTAGAGCTTAATTAACTCGAGTTTATTGACTCCTGGGCCCGTATTTTTTTTCATACTACTCAGCTGTGCCTACTTGAACCGTAACGCGAGCGCTTCGACTTGGCACGGTGCGGATGAGTCCCGCAAGATTGTTTGGTACAAACTGTACGCGTACAGCAGCTACATGATCAGGCTTCAGAAGCTCAACCAACGAAGCGATTGGCTTCCCGGCAATTTTTTGCTTAAGAGCCTGTGTGTCGAGTTCTGCATGGGCAACAGAAGTTAAGTTAGCAGCAATCGTAACAGTTGCAGCACTCGCTTTTTCACTACCTGCTGCTTTTGGTGCGGAAAGAATCTGCGGAGCAGCATCACTGAGCACAAATCCGGCGGGAAGCTGATCTGCCAGCACTGCACGCGCAACTGGCACCAGTGCATCGCCGGTGTAGGAGAGCGTGTGTACCGTGGCGTCAACTTCAACTGCTAGTTCATCTGTCGGGGCGTCTTTTTCATGAGAAAAAACTGTTTTCGTGAAGAGAACATCTTTTGCAGGAATGGTGTGCGAACCAGCAGCTGACTGTGCTGTGAAGGCTTTATTTGCTTCTGCCAACACATCTTTTTTAATCTCTGCCAACAAGAGATCTTTGTCAGCCTGAGAGACAACTTTTACCTCACGGCTGGTTCCTCCGGTGAAGTCGGCAGTGCTGGTTGCTGCATACGAGCTGGTATCAAAACTAGCCACCACAAACTTTGTATCTTTGGCAATGTTCCCTTCAGCACCGATGAGGACAGCAGTTACACCACCACTTACTTGACCGTACTCTAAGCTCGAGTCTTTCTCGACCGCAGCGGGAACAACAACCTCAGAATCGAGAACAAACTTGAGCGAGTCACTAGAAAGTTGCGTCCCTGCTGGGAAGGTTTTTTCAGCGGTTGTTTTGTTGACAATTGTAACTGTGCCTTTTGCTGACTCTCCCACTATTTTTATTCCGGTTGTCTGTGTGCTGCTGGTCTTTTTGAGCTCCTGTGTGACTTTTTTCCCGGGAATCCGTAACCCAACGACATCTGGCTCAGTTGCCTGAGGATCGAGGGTTAACGAGATATCTTTGGCAAGTGTTTTTTGTTCTGGTATCACAGTAATGATGACTGGCGAAAGTGCAAATATCCACAGCAGTGCCGCCACGAGTAACGCAATCACACCAGCCAAAAAGCCGAGTAGAATAAACTTTTTCTGTTTTGCTTGCCGTACCGCGACATCAGTCTCTTCAACTTCCTCAGAATCTTCAGGTGCTTTTTTAATTTGAGTAAAGCCAGAAGCGTTGCGCAGAGTTGGTGCAGCAACTTCAGCGTCAACTGCAGTTTCTGGCTCCTCGGCTGCTCGTGGATGTCTTGAGGGAAGTGCCACGCCAAACGACTTTGGGGCCGCCTCTGTTTGCGTACTTCGAGGCCCTTTTGTGCCAAAAACAGCCTTCCCTGCTTGTTGTGCAATTACTTTTAAGAAAAAAGAAGGATTTATGCTATCAATAGTTGGCTTTTGTACAAAGGGAAGCTGTCCTTCCCAGTCGGAACCGAGGAGCGCCTGTTGCACTTCATGCAGCTGTTCTTCTTGTAACACAAATGAAGCACAAATCACTTTTGCCGGTAAGTAGGCATCCCCAGCCTCCTGCAAAAAGCGGGCAAGCGCTTCTTGGATATCAGCACTAACGTTGCCTGACCGACCAACAGTGTGCACAGACTGAACCAACCCTTTACCAAGAATCGCCAGCGAGACGTGATTCTCATCAATGAGCACCACCACGCTAGAAATATGCGCGTTACCCGCGATGAGATAGTCACATAAGACCTCTGTCTGCACTAAGAAACCAAGCGGAGTGAGTGAAAGGTCTGTAATGAGTTTTTGTAAGAGTGGTTTTTTTTCGGGAACAATTGAACTGGCTTCAAGCCAGGAGTGTTGTACACAAAACAGTACTTCACTCACATTTTCTGATTCTGGCCCCAACTGCTGCAGCACTTCATCTGTTTTAATTACACAGGTTGCGGCATCACTATACCGTTCTAGAGATGACTCTTCCAAGATACGAGACTCTTCAGCCCCGACTTCAAGGAGTACCGCCTGAACAGCAGTATCCGTCAAGATAAGAGTAAGAATCTTCTTTGAATACCCCTTTTGTGTTGCTTGTGTAAATAAGTTTGGCAGATCCATAGGCACGATACAACAGCTTCTGTTGTACCTCTACCATTACACCACATTCTGAGACTTCGTTCTAGTGTCTTATGCAAACTGCAGATACAGTCTGCGCACACCTGCACTGACAGCTTGTTCTTTTTGAATACGCACCGCACCAATTTCGCCCGTATGCTGCACATGTGGGCCACCACACAACTCTTTTGAAACCCAGTCATTTTCTGGGTCAGTGCCAACGGTGTAGACACTCACCTCATCAGGATATTTTTCGGCAAAGAAGGCAATTGCACCTTGCTCAAGGGCAACTTTTTTTGGCAGAACTTGTCTCGTGACCGGGAGATCTTGTGTAATCCAGTCGTTCACTTGATCAATAACTGCTTGTTGTTGCTCAGACGTGAGGGCCACATCTTGAGAGAAGTCAAAGCGCAGCCGCTCTGCAGTGATGTTCGAGCCCTTTTGTTGTACATGGGTACCGACGATCTTGCGCAGTGCAGCATGAAGTAAGTGAGTTGCAGTATGAAACTTAACGGTCTGTTCACTTTGATCTTGCAAGCCACCTTTGAACTTACCAGCGGATGCTGTTCGCGAACTGGCAGCATGTGCTTGGCGAAGCGCCGAGAACGTGGTGAGGAAGTCATCTGGAGCAAGTTTCATGCCGAGTTCTGTAGCAATTTCGGTACTCAGCTCTACTGGAAAGCCGTACGTTTCGTAGAGCATAAAGGCAGCTTCAGCGGTTAACGTTGGAGTCTCACCCTTTGCCTCAGCAAGTTGCTTACTGCGCTCGATCTCTTTCAGACCCTTTTCGACACTCTTCGCGAACTTTGCTTCTTCAGCTGATAATGCGACAGTGATGCGATCAAGCTGCTCTAACACGCTTGGATAGGCATTTTTGTATACATCAGCAATCACTGGCACGAGCTTTGTAATGCTCTGCCCCTCAATACCAATCATCTTGCCATAGCGAATAGCTCTGCGAACAAGTCGTCGTGCAAAGTAGCCCTGTTCTTTATTCGAAGGGAACACCCCGTCAGCGGCAAGCATCACGGCTGCCCGCATGTGGTCAGCAATCACACGGAACGAGCGAGTAGTTTTCTCATCTGAATCGTACTTTTTGCCTGAGAGCTCTTCGATACAAGTAATGAGTGGCGCAAAGAGTGGTGTCTTAAACACATCGGGATACCCTGCTTGTGCCGCAGCAATCCGTTCCAGACCGCCACCAAAGTCAACATTTCGTTGGGGAAGCTCTGTAAATGAACCATCCGGCTGCTTTTGGTACTGCATAAAGACGCTGTTACCAATCTCTAGAAACCGTCCGCAGTCGCAGTTCACGTGACAGGGCAGATCTTTCCAGGCAGATGTTTCGTGCAGCTGTAGTTCACTCCCAAAGTCATAGAACATCTCACTGTCTGGACCACCTGGTTCACCTGCCGGCATATTCTTTGGCTCACCAGCGCGAGACCACCAATTCTTTTTCTCTTCAAAGTAGAAGATTCTGCCGCCTTGCATACCGTCTCTATCAGAGAAATCTACGTCTTGTGCCGTAATGCCTTTCTCTGCGAAGAGTTCTTTCCAGATTGTCACAGACTCTGTGTCGCGTGGAATACCAATCGCGTCATTTCCTCTAAAAACAGTCACAAATAATCGTTCAGGATCAAGCCCGACAGACTCCGTAAGGAACGTAAAAAACCAGCGGAGCTGTTCTTTCTTAAAGTACTCACCCAGTGACCAGTTACCGAGCATCTCAAAAAATGTGGTGTGGCGATTATCGCCAACTTCTTCAATATCCTGTGAACGGAAACACTTTTGACTATCAGCAATCCGGGTACCTTTAGGATGAGGCTCGCCCAAGAGGTAGGTAATCATTGGCTGCATTCCAGAACCAGTAAACAATGTGGTGGGGTCATTTTCAGGAACGAGTGGAGATGAGGGGAGTATCGCGTGTCCCTGCTTCTTAAAAAATGCGAGATACTCACTGCGAATTAAATCTGATTTCATACCATGCAATTGTATCATGCAGTGCAAGTAGCTTGGCTGCCCTATACACCCTTAAATAGCTGGGATGTTTTTTTAACTTTCTGCACCTTAGTCATTTTTTTTGATCGTGTCGCCGTGTCAACTCCCGTGGTATCCGGTGTAGCGGTGACGTACGCTGCTAGTTCAGTGAGCACCGCTCTCAGTGGGGAGACTTTTGTTTTAGCAATCGGTTGCGCTTCGAGTGTGCTGAGTGCACCTTCCCACTGCGACTGCAAGAAAGACTGTACTTGCTTCGCTTCTTTTGAATCTGTAGAAAAGTACTTGACTGCACCAACAAAAAGCCCAAGCACCAAGCCAACTGGAAAAGAACCTTCCCGCTCGTTAGTCATGCTTCTTTTTTTCTTTATTCATCCACTGCACGAATGTTTCAAACACTTGAATACCTGTTCTCACACCCGCAGCAATGCCACCAAGGTTTTGGAGTGGTTGAATGAGGGCGGCGAATTTCTGCTCAGCACCATCAACAACAACGTTAATCTTTTGTAAAGTAATACGAAGCTCACGAAGGGTAAGAATAAGATACACACCAACGATCGTTAAGATACTGGTCAAGATAACCGCACTAGCTAGAAAAATAATTTGAGCAACTTCCATAGTATTCCTTTATTTCCCTCATCCTATCATGTGCCGAGAAGTCCGGCTAGATTAAAACTCAACGACAACGTGCCGCTCTAACTGCTGCACTTTCCCTCGAGAATCGGTTGCGACCAGTGTAAAGAGCTGGACACCCCGAGTAGTAAAATCAAGCGTTGTCGAGAACGAACCATCTGCTTGCAGTGCAATTGGTGCGGCATTTACGGTAAGCGTAACATCTGGTTCTGTCATACCTTGCAACACAACAGATTGCCCTACTCGGGCCAGTTCTGCAGGAGTCTTGAGCGAAAGTAACGGTGGTTGTTGCAGCGCATACCACTGAACAATGGCGTACCCAATGAGTGCCACAAAGACACCTCCCAAAACCAGTGACAGTAAGCGGACTGGCTTGAGCTGAGCGCGACGTTCAAGCAGCGGAGAGAGAAACTCACGGGGCACTAACGTACCCTTTGCACTTTCTTTGTAGTCACGGCGTAACAAACCGATAAAAGGGTGTGCCTCGATACCACACACAGCAGCATACTGAGTAATAAATGCTTTCACAAAAGGCGCTGGTGGTAACTCTGAAAAGTTATTTGCTTCAAGAGCAGTAAGTTGTGAAACCTGGATGTGTGTTTTTTCAGCAAGTGCTACCACTGAAAGTCCAGCCTTCTTACGTTCATCGGCAAGTAGCTCTCCTACGGTTTTTTGACGCATAGATACAGACTCTTATGCAGTAAACACCGCTTTAACAGCGTTTGCAACTCTGCTGCCATCTGCTTGACCGGCAACTTTTTCTTTAACGACACCAATAAGTTGTCCCAGCGGGAGTTCTGGATGCTCTGAGCGTGCAGCAGTTACGATAGCCGCTAGGTCTGCATCAGACAGTTGTGTTGGTAAGTACTTCTCGAATAGGGCAATCTTCTCGTTTTCCTCTGCAATGATGTCAGCGCGACCTGCTTTTTCAAAATCAACGAGTGCATCTCGCATCTGTTTTATTTGCTTGCGGATAATCTGTTGAATTCCTGCGTCGTCCTGCTCACCAGAGTCAATCTCGACATTCTTAATCTGTGAAAGTAAGTATCTGATTGCATTCAGTGAGATGCTGTCACGAGCTCTCATTGCGGTCTTCATGTCTTCCATAAGTTGAACTTTTAGTGGCATACTTCTCCTTTTTTTAACTCTGATTTGATAGTGCTATTGTACCTGTAGTAGCTACCAAAAAGCCAGAGGCGATGCCTCTGGCTTAAAGTATGTGCGAATCAGTATTTTACTTGATGTACTTATCAAGCATTGGCTTCACTTGATCGTAAGGAAGTGCTCCACCGATCAGCTCTTGTGGGCCATCTTTGGTAACGATAATCGTTCCTGGTGTACCAGTGATTCCTGCGTTTGTACCACCTTGCATTTGCTCTGCTACTGTTGGTGCCTTTTCGCCACTGTCCATACACTTCTTAACAGCGTCTGCGTTGACACCAGTTGCGGCAACAGCTTGCATAATTGCTTCTGGTGATAACTTACCACCAAGCTCGTTCTGCTTTGCGAATGCTGCATCAGCATACTTCCAGAATGCATCATTGCCACCAAGCTCTGCAACACACTCTGAGGCTTCAGCTGCCTTTTGTGCATTTGGGTGGAATGGCAGTGGATATGATCGGTAGACTAAGCGAACCTTAGAACCGTAATCCTTCAGAATTTGTTGTGTTGTTGGGTGGAAGCGAGCACAGAATGGGCACTCAAAATCTGAGTACTCAACTAAAGTGATCTGTGCATTTGCACTTCCAATACTATGCTCATTTTTTGTAATTTCTGGCATAGCTTTGAGAGTATCAGCAGTTGGACCAGCATCTGCTGTAGGAGCGGTTGGTGCGGCTGCAACTGAAGGAGCGCTGCCGGTTGAGACACCACTCTTAAGCATGTTCTTTTCTGTCCAGATTGAACCAATAAAGAAGCCACCCATGAAGAAGAGGGCAGAAATTATAAATAACGCAAAGTTATTTTGAATAAACTGAACAGTGGCTGCGTACGAATACGG
>CAYMVN010000027.1:0-3507 GCA_964394125.1 uncultured Pseudomonadales bacterium
AGCGATGTTAAAGAAGCAACTGTGAGGAAGAAAAGTGAAAAGTATTCGAGGTAACGGAAGTAGTGCAGCAGTGTCTTCCCAATGTGGAGCATCTCTGCAGGCACTGTGTGGGTAATAACCACCGCACTGACAGAAGACAGCAAACCAACAACGGCATACGCAGCAATTGCCGGGCTAAGCGGTGTTTTCCAGGTGACTTTATTTCGCCACACTTGCAGCAGCCAAATTGCGCAGGTAATCGCGATGAGAATATCTTCAAGGCGCATCCGCACAATGTAGCCAGGAATAATATCGGCAAAGGGAATCTTAGGAAAGAGTGGAATAAACACTGCTAAGATGAGTGTTAAGTAAAACAGTACATCAGCATCGAATCGTTTTAGAATACGTTTAAAAGACATAGGTGCCCCATCGAGTTCTCTGCTAATTGTACTATAGATTTGAGCTCGTTTGTGATCTCCCAGTAGTGAGAACAAGAGATTCCTCAAGTAGGCGCCTGATTTTAGTAAGAAACGTGCAATCGGTTCTTGCCAAAGAGGCTTATGTTTTGCCCACAAGTACTGCAACCCTTTGAACTCACCCATGACGGCCCTTTCTGAAGAACCACTCATATTTTGATAGTGCACAACACGTGCACCTGGATGAATCACCACATCATAGTGATGTGCCTGAGCACGAATACACCAATCGACATCTTCGCAGTACATAAAAATTTGCTCATCAAGCATGCCAATTTCACTGACAACTTGCCGTGGAATCATAAGTGCTGTACCGCCAACCCAGCCAATTTTGTATGGTTCAGTTCGGACAGTTGGTTGAAATCGCTTGCCGGTTTGTTGTATAGATGGCAAAAACTTACCGATGATAGGAATGTCGTCAAGCATAAACATTTGACAGAAGAGTGAGAAGAGTGACGGGAGTGAGCCACCTTGCGGCTGTTCGGTCTTGTCGCTATTCAGGAGTGTAGCTGCAACGATACCCACTGTATCAATTTCTGAGGCGTGACTTTCGGTTACAGAAGTGCTCTGCATGCCTCTCTCTTGCACGTACTGTACCAGTGTGTGCAGTGCTCCTGGCTCAACTTCAGTGTCAGAGTTGAGTAAGAAGTAGTAGCTCCCTGTTGCCTGCTGCATTCCCTGATTATTTGCTGCAGCAAAGCCAGTGTTTTTAGTATTTGTAATAATGTGAAGTGGCACTGGGCTGGACTTTTGGAGCTTGGTGAGGTCACGCACTGAAGTATCACTTGAGGCATTATCAATAACGATAATTTCAGTAGCCTTTTTAAGGAGATCAGAACTGAGTGCATCTGTAATGACACTTTGAATGGCGGCACATGTTAGTTCACTGGTGTTATACGAAACAATAATAACGCTGAGCAGTACTTCAGATTTTTTCATAGTGTTTACTGGAACCATCGGGCACGACCGAGTGTGTAACTGAGCTCTCCACTTCTCTGCCCGACTGGTGCAGCAGGGATACCCGCAACAATACTTCGCTCGGCAACATCCTTGGTAACCACCGCACCAGCTGCTACAACGGCACCCTTGTGAATGGTGACACCGGGCAGAATAATGGCGCGTGGGCCAATAAAGACGTAGTCTTCAATAACGACTGCTTTCTCGATTGCTACAAAATTTGCATCTCTAATATCGTGTTGACTCGTCCAGAGCATAACTTCTGAAGCAATATCAACGTGATCACCAATGGTTAACCCGCCCTGTGAGTCTGCAAGTTGCTTACGGCCATCAAGGACTGCACGCTCGCCAACAATGGTGTCTTTTCCGATGACAATGTGCCGCGGATCGTAGATTCGTGCCATCATGTGTATCGTTGAGCCACTGCCAATCTGTACCCCAAAGAGACGGTAAAAAAACCGACGCACGTGGTGCAGCGGAATCATGCCAACACCCCACCAGAGAAAGCCAGTTACGAGTTCTAGATAGATGGCAGTAGTTCTCCGAATAATTTTCTGTGTCAGGGTAGCGTTCATACAGATAGTATACGACATTTACGATCGTTCGTCTTTTTTAGGTTGGGGAATGCCTAGGTGCAGGTAGGCCGCTGCCGTAGCGATTCTGCCTTGTGGAGTGCGCTGTAACAGTCCCATCTGCATGAGATATGGTTCAATAACTTCTTCAATAGTACTGGTGTCTTCATGCAGAGTTGCGGCAAGCGTGGAGATCCCAACCGGGCCACCAGCATGTTTAGTGATGAGCTTCTCAAGCAGCATTCTATCTGGCCCATCGAGTCCCAGTCTGTCGATGGCAATCATGTCGAGCGCTTCGGTAACGATGTCTTTTTCAGTGGCTTTTTTACCCTTTACTTGCACAAAGTCACGCACACGCTTCAAGAGTTTTAAGGCAATTCTTGGTGTGCCTCGTGCCCGTTTGGCAATCTCAAGGGCATTCTCACCACTGACTTCAATTTTTAGCTTTGCGGCTGAAGACTGAATAATTGTAATGAGCGTCTCGGGGTCGTAGTAGGCCAGTTGATGAATGAGTCCAAAACGGTCACGGAACGGCCCGGCAAGGAGTCCATAGCGTGTCGTTGCTCCAACCAAGGTGAAGTGCGGAATATCGAGGCGAATTGTTCTGGCTGAAGGGCCTTTGCCGATAATGATATCAAGCGCGAAGTCTTCCATTACGGGGTAGAGGGTTTCTTCAACCACTTTTGGGAGCCGGTGAATTTCGTCAATAAAGAGCACATCACCCGGCTGTAAGTTGGTGAGAATGGCGGCAATGTCACCCACTTTGGTAAGTGCTGTTCCGCTAGTGATCTTAATGTTTGTGCCGAGCTCCTGAGCGATGATGCACGAGAGGGTTGTTTTTCCCAACCCCGGTGGCCCGTACAAGAGCGTGTGGTCAAGGGCATCCTTTCGTTCTTTCGCAGCAGTAATGGCAATCTGAAGTGACTCTTTAACAGAGTGCTGCCCCAGAAACTCATCCCAGCTACGAGCTCTGAGCGAAGTGAAGAGGGTTTCTTCTTCTGGAGTGACCAGTGTTGCATCAAGTTTCGCGTCAGCCATAAGGGTTTCTTTCGTACTACTCAAAAGTAGCACAGCCGGAGCAATTTGTCATGCTATAATTACGCCAGATGTCCGAGAGAGTTTCATCCATAAACAACTTCGCAGATGCACAAAACTTCATTCGAGAAGCTGGGCACTCTGTTCAAGATATGGTGTTACTCGGTCACAAACAAGAATCACACGTAATTTTAGGTTCACTTCCCCAAGCTAACACTGTTATTGATTCACTCACCAGTTCAGATGTGACAGTGTTAAGAACACTCAAACAGGCTAGTGAACATGAGAAACTGATGATCTGGTATGCAGTGATCGTGGAGCGCCTCATGACACTCGATTCAACGCTTGTTGGTCCGCTTGTTGCTCAATGGCCTGAAGCAATCAAAGTAATTCTGCCAATTATTCTAAAAGCTGGTCAAAAGAAAAGTATCACGGAATCCGAAGCTGACGAGATTGAATTCATCGAAGCAGGTACTACCGTAGATAGT
>CAYMVN010000027.1:3517-13577 GCA_964394125.1 uncultured Pseudomonadales bacterium
GATCTACAAAATCCTGACCTCGTGTATGAAAGTGATGGCAGCACGCACGCAACTGAAGAGGAAGCACTTGTTTCACATCTATTGATACAACTACTGAAGTTACCAACAGAACAGCTGCTTCGTTTCTGCACAGTTCAACTCTCCAGCCCTCGTTAACTCTTCGCAAGTTGCTTCAAGATCTGTGACACAGCTTGTGACTCCGTCAGCGTGCTCATATCAAGCTCTCGAATTCGGTCGATCACTACTGTTTCTTCAAATCCCAGTGAGGTGACGGCATCAAGCAGGGCTTGTGTCTTTTCGTCGAAGCCACCAAGCTCAAGCTCTTTTAGGCCACCAAGCTTGCTCTTCAGTTCGATAATAATTTTTTGTGCTAACTTTTTTCCAACACGAGGAAGTTTGGTAAAGAAACTCACTTCTGCATTCTGAACTGCAGCACTAATTTTTTCAGCACCTTCATCGGCTATGCCCAAGGCAGTCTTTGGCCCGACACCAGAAACAGCCAGGAGCAGTAAAAAAAGTCTTTTCTCTTCTTCAGTTCTAAATCCGTAGAGATCGAGCGACTCTTCTCGCACATGGGTATAGATAAAAAGTGTTACTTCAGGTTGTTGTGCAGCGGCCGCCAGTGTTTTTGCTCCAACCTGCACCTGATACCCAACCCCGTTACACAGAACAATAAGTCCGGTTGTAGAAACGAGTGGTTTGCCGATGAGAAGTCCGATCATTATGCTGTCCTTTTTTCAAAGTGACTCCGAGTTGCATAGGTAAGCAACACTCCGAGTGCATCCATTGTATCATCTAAAATTTTTGTTGGCGGGAGTGCAAGCTGCATCCGCACCATTCGGTCAACCGCGGCTTTTTCTGCGCGACCATTGCCCGTAACTGCCTGCTTTACTTGCAGTGGCGTGTACTCGAATAAAAGACAGTGCTGGCGCAGCAAAACGGAGATGAGCACGCCGCGAGCTTCAGAGACATGCAGTGCAGTTTTTTTGTTTGTCGCAAAGAAAAGTGATTCAAGTGCTGCTTCCTGAGGCTGGTACTGCAGCATGAGTGCATCAAGCTCGTTCAAGATCTGCGTGTACCGTTCATGTAAGGTTTCTTTAGGGTTAGTGATGATTGCACCATATGCTACGAGTTTGGTAATACTGCCGTGTGAAACCTCACCAACTGCCCAACCAAGACGATCATATCCAGGGTCGAAGGCAATGCAGGTTGTCATTGTGCAGCCTCGGCAGCTGTTTTCTGCAACACTCGTAACACAATCTCCGCTGACTTACCCCAAGAGAATTTTTGTGCTTGTTCACGGCCGAGCTTTAAGAGCCCAGCACGTTCTCTGGCTTTCAGAAGAAAAACGCTCCAGAGTGCTTCAGAAATTTTTTGAACATCTAAAGGGGGAACTGGATAGCCAGCATCACCAATGACTTCAGGCAGACTACTGGAGTTGGCAACAATGGGGACTGCTCCGTAGTGCAGCGCTTCAAGTGCAGGAATGCCAAAGCCTTCAAGTAATCCAAGTAACAAAAGCGCCTGTGAGTTTTCGATGAGGGCCTTTTTCTCGAGATCAGAAATAAATCCTGTTACGATGATGTGTTTCTTGTACTTTGAGTCTGCAATTTGAGCAAAAAGTGGTTCAGAAAGCCAGCCCCTTTTTCCTGCTAACACGAGCTGAGGTTCTTTGGCAAACTTTTTTTGTGCACGTTTGCTCCCTGTGCTGAGCGTTTCTTTTGAGTGCGCGTACTCATCCATGAACTGCTCAAAAGCGGTAATCAGTGTCGAGACATTCTTTCGTGGCTGCAGTGTTCCGACAAAGAGAAAGTACGGCCCGGTTATGCCCTGTGCTGCAAAAAAGTCGGTTGTTTCTTTAACAGAAAGTTTTGTTCTCAGAGGCCGCACCGCTGGATAGGCAATGAAGATGTCCTCTGCTGAGCGGTGATAGTGTTCAATCACCTTGTCTTTTGTGGCCTGACTAATTGCTAACACTTTAGCGGCACCAGCGACGCTGTAGGCTGTCCAGTGCTGTAACTGTAGCCGATCTTTGGCAGTAAACTGCTTGGGGTAGTCAAGGTACGCAGTGTCCATGACAGATGAAACGTATGGAATTGGACAGAGTCTTGGCGCGTAGTGCCCGGGTGTGAAGAAGATATCGTAGAGACTTCGTTTGTGAAACAGATGCAGTGGCAGTGCCCACTGTGTCCAGAAGCCTTTCGGTTTAAGCACCTGATACTTCCAGCCTTTTCTCTCCCTTGGTAAGTGTGCAAGTGGTGCCGAGTGCAAGAGTACTGTTACCGCATTCGAGCTATTTCCTCTCGTGAGCTGTTCAAGTTCGACGAGGAGTTCATAGGCAAAGACGTTACTACCCACCCGCTCGCTACTATTTGCTTCGTTTCCGTCGATAGCGATATGAAATGGTTTAATGAGTGGTGACATAGGCCCGTTCATAGACTGCTGCTGTTTCTTGACTTACTTTTTGCCAGTTAAACATGTGTTGACGAATAATCATCCGCTGTGTTCTCAGGTTCTGAGCAGCTTCATCTTCATTCAAAATAATTTTGATTCCGTCACGAATGCTTTCGACTGAGAGTGGATCAACCAGTTGGGCTGCATTACCTGCCACTTCTGGCATACTAGAAATGTTAGACGTCACAACAGGTGTGCCATGATAAAACGCTTCAAGAATTGGCAGCCCGAAACCTTCATACAGTGACGGGTACGCAAAGAGCCGCGCGTGCGTGTACAGCACTGAAAGCTCCGCATCAGAAACTCTGCCTAAGAATCGCAGCCCCGGTTGGTTTGAGCCTTTTTCTGTTCCATCCCAGCCACTTTCACCGGCAATGAGCAGATCACACTCTGCCTTGAGTGGTTCCCAAGCGGCAATGATGCGCTGCAAGTTCTTGCGTGGCTCACGGGTGCCAACACAAAGAATATACGGCCGTTCAAGCTGCAGTTTTGCTACAAGGACAGCTTCTTCTTCGTCAGATATGTTCTCTGCTGTTTGTTTTACCTCAACGGGCAGTGCTTCGTGAATGACATGCACACGGTCTTCAGGAATGTTCAGTAGCTGCACAATATCGGCACGAGTTGCCCTGCTCACAGCGATGATGTGTGCCTTCTGCTCGCGAAGTCGTTTCCAGGAAGCAGTGTGTGCCGCTAAAATCTTGGGGTGTGCTGTCTCAGGGTACTTGAGCAGTGCTAGATCGTGAATTGTTGAGACAAGTGTGAGGTTTTTGTCTGGTGGTTGAATCCAGTCCCACGAGTGAAAAACGTCAATCGAAGGCAGCATTGAAGTGATTTTTGGGTAGTGCAGTGTGTTCCATAAAAAAGTGTAGAGACTCGGCGGGTATGCTTGAATAACTGTCTCTGCTTTACTACCTGTCTCCTGCTTCAATTGAGCTGCGAGTGCAAGGAGCTCTTTTCGTTGTCTCAGGGACGAACCGAAGAGACTCATCTTGAGATTTCTCTGCAAGAGTAAGTTGCGTACTAGGTTTGTGGTGTATCGTGAAACACCACGACCGTAAATTGCTGCTGTAATATCAATGCCGACTGAAAGCATAGTTGGAACCTTCTTCTACATAGCTTAACACAGCCGGCCGGCGAGAAAATACCCGCACAAATCCTATGCTTCCGCCATCAATTTTTTCACGCTCACTCAATCCCAGTGCCCCGAGTGTTGTCTCAATTTTGTGCTCAGGATCAGTGAGATCCCTGAGGTAGTCAAAGACCAACACATACTCGTACTCAGTTGTTTTCTTGAGGACTGCTTCAAGTGATGCTGCCGTCTCTTTTTGAGTGTACGGGGTGAGGACTTTTGGCGTTTGCCCTCTGTCGTACCACTCCCAAGGTGCAAACGAGTCAGGGAAGGCAAAAACGACAACACTTCCTGAAGGATACCGAGCAAGAAGCGTGGTATGTAAGCCCCGCCAATCTTCCCTCTGCAGCGCTGGTGTTCGCCAATATGCTCCGAGTGAAAGGGCATTGCAGCACAACAGCAGCAGAAAAAGTGCATACTGAAGGCTTCGTTTTGCGCTCAGTACACCAAGTGCAAGTGCTATGAAAAGTGGTAGTAAAAAGAGTACTCGTTTTGGTTGCAAAACAGGGATAACTAGAGAGAAAAGCCAGGTAAAAACAAGCGTACCTATAGTGATGATGGCTAAGAATCGCACCTCTTTTCGCTGCAGCTGCTTCCAGAGGGTGCCTCGTGCCGCTATGCCTAGAAAGCAGAGCCCCAGTACCGGCAGAATGTAGAAAACTGAGACAGAAACATCACTCACTCCATACAAAAATTTTGCTACGGTCAGTGGTACGGCTTTCAAAAATGGGGTGCCTACGGCTGCACTCCAACCAGGCAGATCTTGACGGAGTTGTGCTCCTACTTGCAGCTGTGTCAGGAACGACGGCAGCCATGGGAGCCACAACAGACCTGCAACCAACACTAAACGAATCATCATCCAGAGCTTCTTTTTGTAGATAAAAAATACAGTTGCAAATTGTCCTAAAACAAGAAACGGAAGTACATACATCGTGTACAACCCGGCAGCAGTGGTAAGCACGTACAAAATCTGAGTCTTTTTTCGTGGCACTTCTGAGGTCAGTATATCAAGTAAAAATGAGGTGCTCAGCACTCCAAACAGGGCTGCAAGTGCGTAGGGTCTCAGTTCCTGCGAGTAAAACACATGAAAGCTAGAGGTTGCAAGTAGCAGGCTGGCTAGGAGTGCCGCTTCAGAATTCCATAGTTTTTTTACAAGATAAAAAAGCGCGACAAGGGTGAGGAGCCCGGGAAGAGTTGCCCCAACGAGTCTGAGAAACCACTCAGCAGTACTAACCTGTGCGGCTACAAAAATGAGCAGGTGAAACAGTGGCGGTTGGAAGTCTTTTGCAAGTTGGAACTGCTCAGAAAAAGGGCGGGTGCTTTCGAGTGCTTGGGCTGCTTCGTCGAGCCAGAATGAACCGTTTAGGAGTGGCAACCGAACAGCCATACCAAGCAGCACAACGAGCAACAGACTATATCGAGTGAGCACCTTACGCATGATCTAACCAGTGTTTACACGCTTCCTTGTACTGAGCTTCACCTGAAATATCAAACCAAAGCCCTTGGAAAAAGAAAGCACGCAAGGTGTCTTTTTTTGCTAGTTGTGGAAAAATATCACTCTCTAAAAACGACCGCGACTTTTCAGGAATTAACTGGAGTACTTCATAATTGATGACGTAGACTCCCGTATTGATAAAGCGAATGCCACTATCTGCGCCAGTTTTAGAGAAAGTTGTGATGCGGTTGCCCTGAATAGAAACCTCACCGTACTGTTTTTCACCCAGCTTTGGCTGTACTACCATAGTGACTTGACTCCCCTGCTCTAGATGAAAGGTGCAGATGTCTTCGATCTTCATGTCTGTGAGAATATCTGCATGTAACACTAAAAAGGGGTTGTCATCTGGCAGTAAGTGCTGCGCATTCTTGAGTGCCCCAGCAGTACCAAGTTCGGTTTTTTCGTATGAAAATGAACAGGTGGCACTGGCACCAACTGCTTCTTTCGCTGCCTGTGCAAGCACTGTGTTATTCTGCTGAAGACAAAAAATAAAGTGCTTTATGCCTGAGTGGATGAGATGCTGTGTTACTTGCTGTAACAGTGTTTGTTCGCCAATGGGCTTCATAAGTGGATGGGCAGCGCCGGTATGTTTCCCGCCGGCAAGTATGAGCGCGGTGTGTACTTTGGGTGAGATTCCCAGGCGAATAAGGTGCTCAATCGCGTGCGATCTATTTCGAATTGTCTGTTTATCAACAAGATCATCAACAGCACGAAGCAGCGATTCTGGAAGCGTGATAGTTAATCTAGATTTCATAGGGTGTTTCTCTAGTCTAATCTGGTTGCGGTCTTTTGTCAAAAGCTTTGTTACAATAGTGACATGCACGAATTCTTTTCACAAAAAACTGTTCTGATTACTGGTGCGGCAGGTTTCCTTGGCTCAAACCTCGCACAGACACTGCTTGCTGCCGGCGCTCACGTTATTGGCGTCGATAACTTTATTACTGGCTTACAAAGTAATTGTGCTCAGCTGCAAAAAAAACCGAACTTCACTTTTATTGAAGCCGATGTAAACTCAGATCCTGCTTCGTATCTTCCTACAAATCTGCAAATCGACTGCGTGTTACACTTTGCCTCGCCTGCCAGTCCACCACGCTATCAAGCGCATCCCATTGAGACATACCTGGTTAACTCACTTGCAACCCACGCACTCTTGCAGTACCTGAAGTCACAGCATCCAGCAGCGAGATTCCTATTTGCCAGTACTTCTGAAGTCTATGGAGATCCAGCCGTGCATCCGCAAACAGAGTCATACTGGGGAAACGTTAATCCAAATGGTCTTCGCTCGTGTTACGACGAAGCGAAACGCCTCGGAGAGACTATCTGTGGTGTACACTCAAGAGACTTTGGTATGGATGTGCGCATCGTGAGAATCTTTAACACCTATGGCCCGAACATGAACCCGCTTGATGGCAGAATTATGCCTGAGTTCATCGCTGCAGAGCTTGCAAACAAAAATGCGGTAATTTTTGGCGATGGCTCACAGACACGCTCGTACTGTTTTGTTTCAGATCTCGTAGAGGGTATTTTACTACTGTTTGCTCACCCGGAAGGAGCTGGTAAAACGGTTAATTTGGGGAATCCGACTGAGTACACGGTTCTTGAGACTGCTAAAATAATTCACGACACGATTCGCCCCGGAGTTCCCTTTACCCCCGAGTTCAAACCACTCCCTTCAGACGATCCACTAAAGCGGCGTCCTGACATCTCTCTCGCCCGTGAACTGCTCGGATGGGAACCACGAATTTCCCTTGAGGCTGGACTGCCAGCAACGATTGAGTTCTTTGCGTCACTTCAGCGGTGAGTTCGGCATCGGCGCGTAGCGAACAAAAAATGTTTCACAGAGTACGCAGATATATCTCAAGATATTTATAAATCAGACTCACCTCAGCTTCAAAAGCATTCTGGAGGCGATCTGAAAGCGTTGCTACAATTGCTTTTTGTCTTTCTGTGTCGCCCAGTGCATGTGCCACTGATAAGAGCTGTAAAACTAGCTGAACATCAATTTCCTGTTGAGGAAGGTCAATCCGTGAGGAAATGACAATTATTTTTCTTTGCTGAATGAGTGTATCTGCGTTGAGACATCTGTTCTTTTTTGCATGCTCACTAAAGTACTTGAGGATGCCACTCACAGATGACTTTGCGTCTACATATAACTGTTTTGCTTCTATAAAGGAAAATAGAGGGTGCTCTGTATTCAGGGTGAGTGTGAAGTCGTATCCTGCTTGACACTGCGGAGCAGCCTTTACATCTTGTAACCAAGTAAAATCAGGAGCAGTGAAGAAGTAGTTAAACAGACGGGTCTCACTTCTTTCACCGGTGACGTTTGTTGCGTGCCCGCTGTCACTGAATTCTTTTTTTGTGGGTCGATGAACTTCGAACTCTTTGAGGTATGCACGTTTTATTTCAAAGCGTCCAAGCATCTAGTCACCTTCTGTTGCCTGAATTTTACCTGACGACTTCTCTCCAGGCAATGCAGCACGAGTGTGTAGCTCAAAAATGGTGCAGGCATTCAGACAGCCAGACTGTACTTCAGTAAGTGTAAAGCGTTCTTTGAACGCCTCGAAATCGGCAGTTACTGATGCTTGGTGAGTGATGTAACTGTTTGAGATGTAGAGTCTCTTCCCTTCTTTGAGCCACTGCTCATACCCGTCGAGCAAGTTGCCGTACGGAACGTCCTCGCCCCAAACGTACTCTTTTTTAGCCAGGAACTCTTGGTGCTGTGAGAGCGGTAGGACACGGTAGTTACCTTCTTGATAGGCATCTACTAAAAAAGGCGGGAGGGCGGTGATGATGGCTGGGGGCTGGGTTGCTGTACTTTGAAAATTCTGAGCGAAGGTATTGAAGTTGAGGACTGCTTCGTACTGCCAGGCATGTGTAGTGCCGAGAGTATTTGCAGAAAGTATCTTCCGTATAAATGGATACTGTGAGTATAGTTGCGCGCAACTTAAAAAAAGTATTACAAGTACTATTTTTTTTAGAGATAGTGGATAGCGTGTCTGTAAAAAGTTCGCTGCAATTGCACCGAGTATGACTATAATTGGGAGTATGGTTATGATGTACCGTGCATCGGCAACATAGAATATGAGTAGCAGCGGTATGTGAAAAGCAGCAACTATAATGAGCCACATAATCTGAGATTTTTGCCTCGTGTAGTAGAGTGTCACACCAGTTGCAATAAGCACATACGTGGTAAGAACACCTGAAGTTAGTGGAAAGTACTGCCATAAAAACTGTGTTTTAAACCCAAACAGTGTACGCATATAAAATGTAGAATTTACTGTTGTAAATGTACTTGAATAGTATCCATTAGAATTGAGAAACTGAGCAGCGACACTTTGTGCAATTGCAATCGGATTTTGATGTATCTTTGACAAATATAAAAAAAACAAAGCACAAAATGTAAAAAAAACTGAAAAAAGTATAGACAAAATTCGTTTTGGTTGTGATTGAATCACTCTGCTCGTCCACCAAATAAATAACGCACTTGCAGGGAGTACAAGTGAAAATCGAGTCGCAAGTATGCCTATCACACCAAACAGAGTGATGAGCAAGCTTTGATATGTCGGTTTTGCAAATGAAAGTCCGTAGAGAGCAAGTAACATACAAAAGATACTGGCATTTTCACTCATAGGTAGTGTTGGCAACCAGAGGATGTATCCATGGGAGAGATAGAGAAACAGTGCAATTGTTGCAATCAAATGATTTTTTGTGCTATTTAAAATTGTGTGCCATAAGAGAAGACAGCTGCCTACTCCGAGCAAAATATTCACTAGAAAAAATGCGACCACTTTCTGTGAAATCAGATACCCGAGGCTGAGGCTCAAGCTGTACAGCGGTGGTACCCAAAACTGAATTTGTGAGCCTGCGTATACAAGTGAGAGCTCTCCGTGCAGTACTAGATTGCGAGCGGAAAGCGCATACAGTAGCCCATCCGGATAGGGCTCTAAGTTATAGAGTTCGTGGTGCCGTTGCAATAGCGAGGGGAGCGTTACAAGTATAAATAAAAAACAAAAAAAGTATCCGATACCTTTTTTGTATTTTGTAAAAAAACTATTCATTTTTTGTTGCATAATTTTTCTGGAACGCAACGTAGACCATGCAAAGCGTAAACACATAGAGAATAATTCTTGCAGCTAGCCGTACCCAAGCTGCAGCTAGCACACCAAACAGTGGCACGAAGATACTATCTCCAAGTACGATAACCAGCACTTGTAAAATGCCACTAATAGAAAAATATCTTGGAGTATCGAAGCTAAAGAAGAGCGCAATAAATGGAATTGTTGCAATGGTAAGGAAAGAAGAAGCAACAAGTATGTTCATCGCCTCAAACCCAGGAAGGTAGGCTGCCCCAATTGAATGGATGAGTATCTGCTTTGAGAAGAGTGCAAATACAACAAAGCCAAATAATGAGAGAATTGAAATAAGTGCCGATTTTCTTATAAAAGCAAGAATATCTGAACGAGATTTGTATCGGGCTACTCTGGGATTCAGTACGGAGCCTAACGCATAGGCTAGTATCGAGAATAAGAGTGAAATTCGTGAAACACCACCATAGATGCCTGCGTCATATGTGCTGATCAGTCGTTGTACAAATAAGACATCTATATTTTCAATTACTCCTGCAGCGATAAAGCCAATGCCAGAATGCACCGCCATGCTTTGAACTTTTTCCTTCTCAAGGGCAAAGCTAGATCGTATGTCAATGCGTACCCAACTTGGAAGAAGAAACTTGTACAAGAGCACCGGAATAATTGGTGCCGCCATATACCCTGCAAACACCGCAATTACCCCACCACTTTGAAGTATGAAGAAACTTGCAGCAATAGCCACCTTGACCAGCGACTGTACGATAGTGCTGATTGATGCCTGAGTAAATCGGTGTAGTGACTGCAACACAGACTGCAAATGTTCAAACATATTTGTACAGGCACTCAAAATAAATGCAAGATAAATAATTCGAGGATCATGAATGTTTAAAAATC
>CAYMVN010000028.1:0-13417 GCA_964394125.1 uncultured Pseudomonadales bacterium
GATGCCGTCTCAAAAATTGCCCAAGATATGTTAGCCTACTCGTACTGCGTGTCGTATGGTCTTGATATCGTCAGAGTTCGTCCATTCAACCACATTGGTGCGCTACAAAGTAGTGAATTTGCCGTGCCAGCGTTTGCACAACAAATTGTGGCGATAGAGCGTGGTCAGATGAACGCGCTGCACGTGGGCAACCTAACTGGTGTTCGTGACTTTACTGCTGTAGAAGACGTTGCAGAGGCGTATCGCACTGTTATGGAGCGAGGCACGAAAGGTGAAGTGTACAACATCGGCTCTGGCAAAGGGGTGCAGATGAAAGAAGTGGTGGAGACACTGATCTCTTGTGCAGAAGTGCCTATCCACGTTATTGAAGATCCAACCCGATTTCGTCCGCTTGATATTCCAGTCATTATTGCCAATAATGAGCGGGTGCGAGCATTGGGGTGGCACCCGAGTATTCCGCTTGCGGTTAGTTTACAAACTGTACTCAATTATTGGAGGAAAATAGTATGAAAAAAGCGTTTATCACTGGTATAACTGGTCAAGATGGCTCGTATCTTGCTGAGTTTCTTTTAGAGAAGGGCTACAAAGTATACGGCTTAACTCGTCGCACCAGTACCCAAACGTATGCCCGAATTTCACACCTCATGCACAATGAGAATCTGGAACTTGTTTCGGGTGACTTAATTGATCAGCACTCACTGACCTATGCTCTGCAAGATATTCAACCTGATGAAGTCTATAACTTGGCAGCACAGTCATTTGTGAAGACAAGTTGGGAGCAACCTGTCTTGACTGGTGAGTTCACTGCACTGGGTGTGACCAGAATCTTAGAAGCAGTCCGCTTTGCCTGTCCGAAAGCTCGCTTCTACCAAGCAAGTTCAAGTGAAATGTTTGGCAAAGTCTGTGAGGTCCCTCAGGTCGAGACAACTCCGTTCTATCCTCGCTCACCATATGGTGTCGCCAAGGTATATGGACACTGGATTACCGTTAACTACCGTGAGTCGTTCGATATGTTTGCGGTGTCAGGTATCCTGTTTAACCACGAGTCACCACGCAGAGGACTTGAGTTTGTGACCAGAAAAATTGCCAATGCGGTAGCGCGAATTAAGCTCGGAAAGCAGACGCACATTGAGCTGGGGAATCTTGAGTCGAAGCGTGACTGGGGTTTTGCGAAAGACTACGTTGAAGCGATGTGGCTCATGCTGCAACAAGACACTCCAGATGACTACGTTATTTCGACTGGTGAGACACACTCCGTACAAGAGTTTTTAGAGTTGTCCTGTCAGCTTGCTGGCATTCCTGATTGGAAGGCAATTTACAAACATAATCCAAAGTATGACCGGCCAGCAGAAGTAGATCTCTTAATTGGCGACTCAGCTAAAGCAGCTCAGAAACTGGGCTGGAAACCAAAGACGACCTTTCATGAACTCGTAAAAATTATGATAGAGGCAGAGCTTGAAAGTGAAAGAACTACTGTAGGGTAACTCATATGAAAAAAGCGGTCGTCGTTGTTCCTACCTATAATGAATCTGGCACGATTATTAACACGCTTAATGTGCTCTTGTCAGTTTTTGAGAAGATCAAGACATGGCAGATGGAAGTATTAGTAGTTGATGATACTTCACCAGACAAAACATATGAACTCGTCGCCGCATTTGCAAAAACGCATCCTGATGTACAGCTGTTTATTAACAAGAAAAAAGCCGGCCTGGGTGGTGCGTACATTAAAGGTATGGACTACGCATTTAGTACCCTTGGCGCTGACGTCGCGTTTGAGTTTGATGCCGATCTTTCACATGATGCCACAAAAATTCCTCTCTTTTTGAAGAGTATCGAAGCTGGGAACGAGCTAGTGCTTGGTTCACGCTATATTCAGGGCGGCAGCATTCCTTCAAACTGGGGACTGCATCGAAAGATTCTCAGCAGAGGTGCGAACTTGTTAATTACCTTGGTGTTCTTTGATTTTAGTATTAGAGACTGGACATCAGGATACCGGGCAGTTACAAAGAAAGTGTACTACGAGGTAGTGCCTTTACTGCAAGATGAACGGTTCTCTGGGTACACCTTCCAGATCGGCTTTCTCTATCATGCGCTGCGTAAAGGGTTTAAGATTGATCCAAATATTGCCTATCACTTTACTGATAGAGTTGTGGGTGAGTCTAAGATTGGCCCTGAGTACATCAAGAACACCTTACTCTTTATTCTCAGGATGCGCATAAAAGAGATCCTTGCCTCAAAGATCGTGAAGTTTGTGCTGGTTGGAGGAATTGGAACCGTTATTCAACTCTCAACACTGTTCTTGTGGCGCATGCTTGCCTCGTATGAAGTGGCAACATTTCTCAGTATCGAGTGTGCAGTTATCTCTAACTTTCTCTTAAATAATTTGTGGACATTCGCTGATAAAAAACTACAGCTCTCAGAGTTTCCTGCTAAGTTTTTACAGTTTAATCTGGCTTCATTCGGCTCGATTCTTATTCAATTTGTGATTGCACTTGTTGGAAAGAACCTCTTTGGTTTGCATCCGCTGTTTAGAGTTCCGTTTCTCGGAGTCATCGACACGGCGGTGGTGTATGCTGTAACCGGAATCTTACTCGGTATGATCTGGAACTACTTTGCCTACAGTAAGTTTATTTGGAAATCAGCCAAGTAAGTACTTTATGAAGCTGCTCTCAACTGTACAAAAAATGCTGACTCGCTTTACCTGGCGCGAGTGGTGTGTAGTGGGTCTCATTCTTGTTGGTGCGTTTCTACGGTTTTATAAACTAGAAAACGCGCTCTTCCAGGGAGATCAGGGGAGAGATGCGCTGGTTGTTGCTAAGATCTTCCGTGAGCATGACTTCGTGTTTATTGGCCCGGTAACGAGTATTGGGAACATGTATCTGGGGCCGTTCTACTACTACTTTATGCTGCCGTTCCTGATGCTTACTTTCCCTAGTCCCATCGGTCCTGTTATCGCGATCGCTTTTTTTAGTACGCTCTTACTGTTTTGTCTCTACTACTTTGGTCAGGAGCTGATTGGAAAACAGGCGGCACTTTTTGCAACGATCTTGATGACTTTTTCTACTGTGATTGTCAGTGCTTCTCGAAGTAGCTGGAACCCTAATCTAGCACCTTTTGTGGGGTTCTTTTTGGTGTACACAACCTTTCGTGCGCTGAAAAATGAACGGTACTGGCTTGGTGTGTCACTGTGCGCAGCCATTTTACTGCAGCTGCACTACGTTACCTTGCTCGGTGTAGCTGCTGCTGCACTCGTCTGGGTTGTGCAGGCAGGGCGACTCCGCAGTAGTACTGCCTTTTTCCCGTTTCTTAAAACAAGTACCGTTGCCTTGGGTATTTTCCTCTTGAGTTTTCTGCCGCTTTTTTTATTCGACTTCAAACATAACTGGTTAAATCTGAGGGCAGCTGAAACAATTGTTTCGAGTTCAGAAAACTTTGGCTACGCAAGCTCGTTTGAGAAGTACACATACAGTATCTGGGATATTCATAATAAGTTCTTCTTACTCATGTCCGACTTAGTATTTCATGGAAAGCATGTGTACTGGCAGTACGGGGTTGTGGCACTCCTTGTGTGTGCAGTAGTTTCTGGTATCTTGAAAAAGAAGAAGGTATCTGAACATACCGGAATAGTGCTACTCTCAGTATTTATTGGAGTAACGAGCGTTGGCTTGGCATTCTACCGGCACTCAATTTTTGATCACTACGTGATTTTTATTCTTCCAGCTGTTTTCTTGGCTCTTGGGTGGGCACTGCAAGAACTCGTTAGTTTCTCGAAAGCATGGATTCCGGTTGTGGTCGCCGTGCTCGCATACACGACCTCAGTCCAGGTGCCGTACTACACGTTCCGACCCTCAGGCCCTACCTTTGCTCAGCTAGCTGAGAGAGCGTCCGAGATTAACCAACACCTGCAGCCGCACGAGCGCTATATACTCTTACTGCTCTCAGAATCTCACGATATTTTGGGTATGAACTACCGGTACTTTCTCACTGTTGATCCTGATAAAAAGCCGCTTGAGCCAGGTGATCTCAGTCAAGCGGATACACTGGTCATTATCAACGAAGAGAAGAAAACTGATAAACCACAAGATCTGCCGCTCTATGAAATGGTCACCTTTCCTTCAAAAGAACCAGCAGTTGTTATCAAACATGATGATGGACCAGATATCTTTATCTTTAGAAGACCAAACTAAAAACGCACAGAAGAAAGACTTTCGTGTATGATAGTACCTATGAAACCATTCCTGTCAGTCGTCATACCTTCCTATAACGAGATGAGTAACATTCGTCGGGGGGTACTGGCTGCTGTACTCGAATTTTTAGAGAAACAGACCTATTCTTGGGAAATTATTCTCTCTGATGACGGTTCAACAGATGGCACGCTCGGTGAGCTTTATGCATTTGCTAAAGACGATGTCAGAATTCGGGTGCTCGATAACATTCATGCTGGCAAAGCACCGACTGTGCGCGCTGGTATGGAAGAAGCGGTCGGGAAGTGGCGTTTGTTCACTGACTTTGACCAATCAACGCCGCTTTCTGAAGTCAGCAAGTTATTTGTAGAAGCCGAGCGGGGCTGTGATGTGGTCATTGGCTCGCGAGAAATATCTGGTGCTCTCCGCGATAAAGAGCCTCTCCACCGACACATCATGGGTAAAGGCTTTAACTTTTTTGTACAAACCATGGCAGTTCCGGGTGTGCATGACACACAGTGCGGGTTCAAGTTATTCTCAGAAGCAGCAACAGAGGTGCTCTTTTCAAAACTTGTTGTGTATGGCTCTCGAGAACAGCGCACTGATGCATTTACTGGTGCGTTCGATGTTGAGCTCTTGTTTTTAGCCAGAAAGTTCGGCTTCCGTATTGCTGAAGTTCCTATCCGTTGGAAGTATGCAGACTCAATTCGAGTCAGTCCACTGAAGGACTCTTTGCGGATGCTCCGTGACATCATGAAAATTCGTGTGGCAGACCTGATGGGAAAGTACGAATGAAGCCAGAGACACTCGGTAAGTGGGTTGCTGGCTACTGGGTGTTACTACTCGCGTTCTCAGTTTGGACGTTCTCGTTAAGCGATCCGAACTTACTCTTTAGTACTTGGCCGCCGTACTGGCGGATACAACAGGATATCTGGCATTTTTTTGCAGAGGCGCTGTTTCGTACTGAGGTATTTGTCGCACTCTGTGTGGCACTTTTTTTCGTGTATGCAAAAATTGTCATTGGACTCAAGTCTTCAAGTGCTTCGTACCAGTTTAGCTCGAAAAAAATCCTTACTTGGTTTTTAGTGCTCTGTCTGCCGCTCATTGTTTCATACAATGCACTTTCCTATGACATCTTCAACTACCTCTTCAACGCCAAGATGGTGCTGGTGTATGGCCTCAGCCCGTACACCCACTCAGCGCTCGACTTCCCGCAAGACACCTGGACGCGTTTCATGCACAATACGCATACCCTCACGCCGTATGGATACCTCTGGACGTTCATGTGTTTTATTCCCTTTCTTCTGGGTTTTGGAAAGTTTACTGTCAGCTGGTTACTCATGAAGCTATGGATGGTTTTTGGTGTGTGTGTGCTGTACTGGGGGTTGCAGTACACTGCTCGGCATATACTAAAGCGTTCACTACAAACGCATGAACTGGCGCTGCTTTTTCTCAATCCATTTTTTCTCTTTGAAACAGTGAGTTCTGCTCACAACGACATCTGGATGGGTGCGCTTGCTGTTTGGGCTGTCGGGCTTTCGGCTACTGTTTGGAAGAATCGTGCTTGGTACTGGAAGACACTCTGTGTTGGTGTAGTTATCGCTGCTTCAATTGAGGTGAAGTTTGTTACGGTGCTCCTTATCCCACTGTTGGGGTTGCAACTCTATGCAACGAACATCATTACTTTTGTGCTGTCACGACTTGTACCACACAACCCAATCATAAAGTTTGTGACCCGTTTTGCCGCACAGTTTTTCTCGCATCTATTTCAAAACTTCGTTCCGCTCACAGCGAGTATTGCACTTTTTTTGCCACTGATGACAGATCGTTCGTTCTACTTCCATCCATGGTATTTGTTGTGGCCACTAGTCTGGCTTCCACTCATTCAGAACCAAGCATGGAAACGATTCTTACTGATCTTGTCGTTTACATCGCTGATGCGCTACATTCCGTGGATGCTGCTGAATGGCTATGCACCAAATACACTCTGGCACCAACAACTCATCACCTGGGCCGCAGTTCCGATCTTTTTTATTGTGAGTCTTACTGCTTCTCGATGGAAACAACCTGATAACCTTCGTCAGTTATAACCTTGACGAGCTGTTCAACAGAAACCTGGTCTTCATCATACAGAACAATTACAAGAGCTTGTGCGTACTGTGTATCGGCAGTGATAACACCTGGTGTATCTTCAAGTGCGCCATCAATGTTCATCGCGCAGCTGGTGCAGTGCATTCCAGACACTTTGAATGTCACTTGTTTGGCTCTCAGCTGAGTAGCAGCTTTCTTAAATGGATTCCACATACTAGAGTACCTCCAAAACACCTGAGTACATACCCATTGAACAGGTAAACGGGAACTTGCCTTTTTTTGTTGGTGTAAAGCTGACTGTCTGAGAGTCAGTCGGCCCAAGTTGCAGCTGAATATCAAATGCTTTCAGGACAAATGAACTTGCACACGAGTAGGTATTCTTTGTTTGTAGTGTCAGGTTCACTGGCACGCCAACGTTCACTTTAACGAGCTTCGGTGAGTATCCATTTGAAAGGACTTGTATGAGTACATTCTGAACCCCCAGCGCCGTCCCTGTTTGAGTCGTCTGTGCTGTAGATGAGAAGCGCTCTTCAGAAAAGAAGTACGTGAATGGACGGGTGATACTCGAAAATGAGACTGGTGAGTTGATGACCTTCAGAATCCCGTCGATGCTCTGCAAACTGAGGAAAATAAGCAGTGCAGCGGCAATACGCAAGAAGTTTTGTTTATAGGTATCGGAGAGTCTTGCAGTAGCAACACCAACAAGTGCAAAGAGAGGTGCAGTGCCAAGTACAAACGCACCCATGATGAGTCCGCCAATTACTGGACTGCCAGAACTGATTGCCAAAACTTCCATAGACTGTGTTACACCACAGGGAACGAAGACAGTGAGCGCACCCAGGAGTGCCGGCGTAAAAAGCGCCCCATTTTTTGATGTGGTGCGAACGAGCCTGAGCAAAAACTTTGGTGGTTGCAGTACAACATACCGGAAAATAGGGTGTAGCTCAAGCAAGTTTGCTGCTGTCGCTAACATAAAGAGTGCTGCTAATCCTTGAAATACGAGTTTTGCAGTGAGCGAGAGAACTAACTGTGAGCCAAGCCACCCAAGTAAAATACCAAGTAGTATGTGTGTCGTGAGCTTGGCAACTAAGAAGAAGGCAACCGGTAGTGTGTCATGTGTCGGATGCGTCTCTGTAGTACGCTCTTTTGTGTTTGCAATGACACTGGCAAGCAGTCCACCTTGCATAGCAAGACAGGTGAGGCCTCCAGTGGTTAAGCCAGTTGCAAAGATAGCCCAAAGATTCATATACGTCCTTTATAATCGAACTCTTTTGAGTCGTAATGCATTGAGTACTACTGAGACACTTGAAAATGCCATGGCTGCACCAGCCAGTGCTGGGTTCAGCATAATTCCAAAGAAAGGATAGAGTGCGCCAGCAGCAATGGGGATACCGACGACGTTGTAGAAGAATGCCCAAAACAGATTCTGTTTTATGGTGCTGAGGGTAGCTTTAGAAAGCACGAGTGCTTTTGGTAACTGTGCAATATGACCTCCAAGAAGGGTAATTCCTGCAGACTCAATTGCCACATCTGTGCCAGTTCCCATAGCGATTCCGACATCTGCAGTTGCAAGGGCTGGTGCATCATTGATTCCGTCCCCAACCATAGCGACTGTGTGACCTTCTTTTTGTAGCTTTGTAATGACGGCTGCTTTCTCACCCGGAAGGACTTCTGCAATCACTCGGTCTATGCCAACTTGTTTGGCAATGTAGGTAGCAGTTTGTTTTGCGTCTCCACTCAGTAGCGCAACTTTCAGACCCATCTTGTGTAGTCGTTCGATGGCTGCAGCTGCTTCATCTTTAACAGTGTCTGCGAGGGCAATGTACGCAATTACTTCCGTCTCTGTCATGAGTACAACGGGTGTTTTACCTTCTGAAGCGAGCTGGTTGATTTTCTCGACATCACCCTGAAGCTTAAGATCAGCGACAAGTTGTAGATTACCGGCGTAGTAGCGTACTGAGTCTAGTGTACCGCGTAGCCCCTTGCCCTCGATTGCTGAAAAGTTCGTGACTGTCTGCAGTGATAGACCCTCTGCTTCTGCTTTTGCAACAACCGCTTGTGCAAGTGGGTGCTCAGAGTGTTTTTCAAGTGAAGCTAAGAGAGTGAGTGCTTGCTCTTGGCTATACTTTCCAATTGGAAAGACGTCAGTAATTGTGGGAGAACCTTTGGTGATAGTGCCAGTTTTATCGAGCACAATGAAGTTAACACTACTGAGCTTTTCAAGACTTTCTGCATTTTTAATCAAGATGCCGTGACTTGCTGCTTTGCCAACGCCAACGATAACGGCAGTTGGTGTCGCAAGGCCCATTGCACACGGACAGGCTATAACAAGAATCCCGACAAAGCTCAGAACTGCATACGTCAACGCTTCTGAAAATGGCAAAAACTGTGAACCTACGAGCAACCAGAGCAGAAAAACAATCACTGAAAGTACGAGGACAATTGGTACAAAAACAGCAGATAGTGCGTCAGCAAGTTTCTCAATTGGTGCATGCGAACTTTGGGCAGCAGCCACCATCTTAATGATCTGTGCGAGCAGTGTGTCACTACCAACTTTGGTAGCTCTTATCTGCAGCGATCCTTGTTTGTTCAGTGTTGCGCCAATGACACTATCACCTGGCTTTTTATCTACAGGAATTGCTTCTCCCGTGATCATTGACTCATCGAGAGCTGAGCTCCCTTCTGTAATTACCCCATCAACTGGTACTTTTTGACCTGGTTTCACAACTACGCTATCACCGACACGCACAGCTTCAAGAGGAACAGAAACTTCTTTACCATCGCGAATAACTACTGCACTTTTTGCTTGCAAACCAAGCAGCTTTTCGATTGCTTCTCCTGTTTTTAATTTGGATCGTGATTCAAGAAACTTTCCAAGTGTGATAAAACCGATGACGACAATCGTCACATCATAGTAGCTGTGTGTCGTATCTAAATATGCAGCGAGTGGCACTTCAAAAGCGGAAAGTATAAAACTGTAGAGAAATGCAACCAGGGTGCCGATGCCCACAAGGGTGTCCATATTGGCCACGCGGTAGCGAATAAATCGGATAACACCTTTGAGATATGGTATCCCGACGACAAAGAGTGCATATGTCGCAAAAAGAGGAAAAAGATGATGGAAAAATTCAGCAACTATGGGTGACATTGCTGGCCAGAGCTGTAACGGAGTTGCTCCAACTTCCCATGCCATGACAAGAATACTGATGGCAACCATTGGTGCAATAACAACGAGGTGCTTCTTCATTTCCTCAAGCTCCTGGAGTTTTCTTTCCTTAACAGAAGTGTCCTGTATAACAACTTGCGGTGATTCTTTTGGAAGTTGAAGTGTGTATCCGAGTTTTGCAATGTGGCTATTGAGTGCTGTAATTGAGGTCTTCTGAGGATCATACACAACTTCAGCTTCTTCTGTTGCGTACTGCACAGCACACGACTCAACTCCGTCTACTTTTTTTAAGGTACGCTGAATGATGTTAGCGCAAGAAGCGCAGTGCATGCCGATAACGGGAAGGACTTCTGTGCGGATGTTACTTGACATACTTTTTTTGATCCTTTAAAAATTTTGTATGACAGCCACTGGCACAAAAAAAATACGTTTCATCACCAATTGTAGTGCTAAAGCTAGCTGTTTTTGGTGAAATGCGCATCTTACAGACAGGGTCGTGTACGAGCGGCAGCAGTTCTTGCATTGAGAGCGCGAGTTCACTGGCAAGAGGACTCCCGCTGTGCTGCTCTATGAGCACCTCCCTGATGAGATCACTGGCATACAAAATTTTAGGACTCGAGAGCGTATAGAAAATTTGTTTTCCGCTTTTTGTGGTTATAACGACTCCAGCTTCACGAAGCACCATTAAGTGCTGGCTGATATTTGCTTGGGGGAGATCAAGCATCTCGTAGATATCTGAGACACAGAGTTCGTGCTCTCTAAGCAAGTGAATAATCTCCAGTCGTCGGGGGTGAGCCAACGCTTTAAGAAGTTCCGCTTGGATTTGGAATGGTTCTGAATACATATTCTCATTCTAGAATATGTAACGGGAGTGTGTCAATGAGTTATTAGTGATCCCGCGTAAGGGGTCGAACCTTAAATAACAGGACCAGAACCTGTTGTGATGCCATTTCACTACGCGGGAAGGGCTGTACACGTACCGATTATAGCGCAAGTGTTGAGTTAAATACAGACTGTTGGCGAGCGAGCACCGACCGCAGTCTGTATTTAACTACATACTTTTGCTTCATTGAATTAAAAAGAAAGATGAGTATGATGCGATGAATGAATGATTGTCACATTATTATACCGCTGTGTATCACCCGCATCCCAGAGTGGGCGCGAAACAGTAGTACGGCAGCTCACTTGTCTGTGGGGTATGAGTCTGCATACACATTACTTGAAGTGCAACAGATTTCTGTTTTGGCAATCGTCGTCACTGGAGAAACCTTCAGAGAAGCAAAGAACCTGATTGAGTATCTCTACTCCTGCTTTTACAGCACTCGAACACTTATTATTGCTGACTCACTTGAGGCGACGCAAGTCATTGAGTTACTCAGCGCTGGCGCAGACACATTTGTACTTTCAACGGTCACCTCACACGAGATTACCATTGTCATAAAACGGCTACTCTACATGTCGAAGCTTCCACTCTATAGAAAGTACTCAGTGCAGGACCTTACCTTTAGCCCTGATACTGGACAATTAACTGTTGCTAACACTAAAAAACAACTCAGGAAGAAAGAATCTCAGTTACTCCACTGTTTATTTCAACATAAAAATCAGTTAGTAAAACGTGAAACACTGGTCTCATTTGCTTGGCAGGAAAGTGAAGAGCACCCGACCCGCACAACGCTCGATGTCTATATTAGAAAGATTAGAATGCGTCTTGGAAAGCATAGTGAGTGTATCCGAACGATTCGTGGATTTGGCTACATGCTGAAAGAGAGTACCATTCCTCAATTTATTCAGTAGGAGTTTGTAGTGTTGCAGTAATATCCCAAAGTTGCAGACAGGGTGCATTGTATGGTCGGCAGTACTGTGCAACAAGCCGTGCCCCAGAAAGTTTTGCGTCTAAACGGTGGCTATTAACCAGTAACAACACTTGATCGAATCCTTGTGCGGCTGTCCTAAATGAGTCGGGTATGCCCCGTACTGGTTGCCCAATACCTTCAACACGAATATTGTGGACATCTTTCTGAAACAGGTACATGAGAACCGCATCGGGAAGTGTGCCAAAAAAGCCTTCTGTTGCAACAATTACTGTGTGAGTTTGTGCTTGCTCTTGGATGTAGGCAACACTTTCTTTAACTCCATGCCCAGATGACCACTCTGTAAGATACTGCACTCGATCAGCAGCAACAAACGGAATAGTATCGGCATCAATCTGGGAGCGTATGTCAAACTGGAAGGCAGTTGCAGCGTACTGGGTGCAGACAAAGAGAAAAAACAGTCCGAACGCGATGCTTTTAAGGTTCAGTTTGGTAATCTGCATGCGGCGAGTGAGCACTTCATCAAACGAAAGTGCTGCGGCTGTGGTGAAGAAAAGCATTGCCGGCAGGAGATATCGTGGGTACACAACCTTACCTAGGAGCGCAATTGGTGCTAAAAAGAAAATACCGGCGAGGATAATGAGTAGAAATGCTCTTTTGTGTTTGAAAGTGACAAAGCAGCCGTAGACAAGCAGTGCAAGCATACCTGCTGACGCGTAGGAGATGAAGTAGCTGGCGTAGGTAGGAACTTGTGCCAGGCTCTGCATCCACGAGCCAGCAAAGAAATCATGAAAAGAAAATAAAAAGTCAGAACCTCTCTTAAACACTTGTGAGAATGCCGGTGCGAACTTTAAGGGTAGCAGAAAGACACACAAGGCTGCGCCGAAAATGAAGAGGGATTTTAGTTCACTGTAATACTCAGTGACTGACTTTTTCTGTGACAGAAAAATAAAGGGAAGAAGGGCAGGGAAAAATAGTACGGCTGGCACTTTAGTAAGTACAGCCAGGGCGGCAGTTATTCCTGCAAGTGCGGCAAAGACTAGTGACCGCTTTTTAACGAGGAAGCTGCGAACAATCATAGCTACTGTGAGTGTTCCCCAAAGAGTTAACCAGGCGTCCATCAAGGCTATGCGGTGGTGAAAGTACCAGAACGGCAAGAAGATGACACTGAGTGCCGTAAACAGTTGCGCTTTTTTGCTGCCACCCAGAAGCTGGGTGAGGTACATACTAGCAAAGATCTGCAGTAGTCCTGCCAAGAGCGAGACCATTCGTCCGGCAAAGAGCGGATCGCTCAAGAGTTGCAGGCTGACAACAAGTTGCCAGATAAAGAGAGGGGTCTTTCCATCATTGAGCGGAAAAAAGAGATATTGATGGGCATCAGAAATAATAAGTTGTGCCCATCTAATATAAATTGATTCATCAGCAAAGACTGGTAGTAACGTAAGACTCGGGAGATGCGTAAGAAGATACACTGCAATCAGCACGGCTGATACAAAAACAGGACTCTTCACTAGTGCGCGAATTTTTGCGTACACAATGCCTTATTATACTTGGTCGAACATCCACTGTGCAGCGGAAGAAAGTTCTTTTTTATGGAGCTCTTGTTTATGATCATACGAAGTCTTTTTGAAGCCAGCTTTGGTGATGAGATGCGCAAGATGCGCAGCAGCTTGATGGTGCGGAATGACCACATACGTAACTCCAGCCTCGTAGAGCGCGGCAGCGTCATCTGCTGAGTTACTAAAAGCACTAATAATGAGGTTCGGCTTTGCATGCAGCAGTGTCTTTGTTAGCACTCTATTTGTCTCAAGTGTGGGAAGTGTAGTGATGATCAACTGAGCTCTTTCAAGTGGTAACGTATCAAGAAACTCAACATTCCCTGCGTCCCCATAAAAGTGCAGAATTGAGAGTGACTCAAGTTCTGAAATCATGCTCGGGTTAAAGTCGATCACACCAACGGTGTAGCCCATCTTTTCAAAAAACTTAATAAATTGTGCACCAGTTCTGTCAAAACCAAACAGCAGCACTTGTGGGTACTTTCGCCGCTTTTCTTTATCACTCTCATTTTTTCTCAGTTCAAAGAAGCTCAGTACTGTTTGAATTTTGGGGTAAATACTATCTGCGTACATAATGAGATAGGTGGAAAGTGAGATGGTAATGAGTCC
>CAYMVN010000029.1:0-13314 GCA_964394125.1 uncultured Pseudomonadales bacterium
CATCTTTCTCCCACGCGTAGCCCGCTAAGGCTACGAGTACGTAACTCTCCCCACAAAGAGAAACACTCTCTTTGTGGGGAGCCAGGCTCTTCTCAGTCTGCACTTACTTAACTATTTTTTCCGCTACCGGGAATACCACCAGCGAATGGGTTTTTAATTGCTCTGTTGTTTTCTGCATCACGAAGTGCCGATTGCAGCTCTAAGACATCAATGATCTTGTTCTCCAGATGAACACTACGAGTTACAGCTTCTCTTTTAACCTGGGCGATCGGTGCGCCGTTCTCAGTCTGTACTGCCGCAGTGATACCAACCGTGTCTGTAACCGAACCCAGAGGGTAAAACACTTTTTCTGATGCACGATCAGGTGTTTTTTCACCAACGGCATACCTTCTCTCAAACCGGACTTCTCTGTTCCCGTTTTCGTGCAGTATAAAAGATGCCTTCACCCGCACCTCGCCAATTTCTGTCATGTTCTGCATTCTTGTTCTATATACAGGTTTATCCTTAAATCTGTAGGGCAGTTCATCGAGAGGGCTCGGCAGGAGCACGTCAGGCTTCAATGCTGTTGTACGCAGCGGCTTTTCATTGTTTGAAAAACCTTCTTGTAGGAACATACCCGCACACTCAAGGAGATCATGTGCAGTTTCTTCATCTGGTACGGGGAACTCCACCATACCCGAATTTTCAACCATTTGCTTGTAGAGCGGCTGTAACTCAGCCTGGTATAGTTTCCGGTCATTCGCTTGTTGAACGCGTTTAATTTGCTCTGTGTTTGTGTACTGTGCAAGCACGATAGGAATTGCTCGCTCTGGCTCTGATTCTTTAATGCCAACACTCACCACGTACTTGTTTACTTGCTGTAGCATTCCATTTGGGGCAAACTCTTGTAGTTGTAGCGTGACTGCTGCAACAGTACGATCTGCTTTTTTGTAGCGCTCTTGCTGAGTCGGAGTAAGAAAGCTCTCATCAAGTTCCAAAACTGAGAAAAGACAGGCTCCGCGGACGTACTCAGTAGTTTGTTTGAGAATAGTACCAACTTGTTCTTGTATCACTGTAGTGAACACAGCCTGTGCGGCAGTCTCAGGTGAGAGTCCAGCTCTCACCGCCAGTTGTTGTACGAGCGTATCAAGGAACATCCGCGCGCTATCGGTACGAAGTTCATAGGGAATGCTGAACTGCACCCCTGGCCGTGTGAAGTCGTGTTGCTCAAGAGAAGTGACGTTTGTTTTGCCGCGAACTGCATCCAGTAGTCTCGTGTATTCAACTGCGAGCACCTCACTCCCTCCTTGTGGAAAAGTGAGTGCATCAGGCTGTATATCGTGATACACCCCATGGAAAAAGTCTTGGATTCGTTTATCAGTAAACGGGCTGACCGTCTGGACATACGTCTGCAGCTCTTCAGCACCGGGGCTTGAAAGAACAAGTACGTTCAAGGCTGTTTTTTTTTGACTTTTTCTCTCAAAATCGAGTAGCAGCTGTACTGAAGTAACCGTCCCACTGCCCGATTTAATCTTGGCAGTCACGGAGAATGCACCTGGGTGGCCAGCGGTTTTGTACTCATTTGCAAAAGTAACATCACTGACGGTGAAGCCAGCATCTTTGAAGTCAATTCTCTGTAGTCCAAGGAGTTTATCGAGTGCGGGCAAACCACTCTTTTGCGATACGAACGTACTCAGTAAATCCTGCTGCAGCAGAGCCGTACCAAGATGGGCCTCTAGAAATAGCATGAAAGCAATTCGTCTTTGGTTACTTTCTTCTGGGAAAGTGACAGTGTAATTGGGGTCGGTTGGCTCTTTGTAACCATCCGCTTTTAGAGTGCTGATCATGTCATCTTGTGCCGGACTTGGCAGGTTTGCGGCACTGTTTGAGAATACTTCAGTGGTAGCTCTTAGCATGTGCATCTGATCACTCAGTGTCTGTTCTGCTGAAATTTCTGAATGTGGTGTGTGCTCAAGTTCATGATTCATATCGTCGCTTTCGTCTGTTTTTAGTATACAACGAGCGGGGTGACGAGGTACATTCCTGATTTATGATGGGAATTAGGCAGTTATTTACTGGTATAGTATGCAGTAACAGCTTATAAAAGGAAGACATGTCAAAAGTCGTAAAAGGGATCATTTTTGTAGTTCTGGGTAGTATTGTCCTTGTTGTTGCACTGCCTTTGTTGGGTGGAATATTTTCTAGTGTTAAGCCGGGTAAAGCTGTACAGATGGCACAGCAGAAAACGGCGGAGAATGTGGCTGTTTATGTTCCGACTGGTTTTACTATTTCAAAGAAAGCAGAACCAAGAGAGTCTGACTACGGGACTCTTTTTGTAACAGAAATGACGGGAGCAGGTAAAAAAATTCAAATTATTGAGTCAGATGCGACGGTACTTCCATGCAAAGGTATGAATAAAGAAATTGACGGTATGAACGTTTGCTATTACGGAATGGGCAAAGTGACTTCAAATCCAAAAAGTAGATTATTCATGTGGACTCGGGGCAAGAAAAACTTTCAACTAGAAACAGATGCAGAGACCGTAAGCGACGAAGAGCTTTCGAAAATTGTTACGAGTTTATAGAGTAGTTAGCTATAGCCCGAGTATAATCAGCCACATGAAAAAATTGCTCCTATCTTCATTCGCTGCACACACAATTCAGTTGGTAGAACGGTTGCTTCCAAAACCAGCCAGTGAACTTCGAGCAGCGTACATTCCCACAGCAGGTGACCTGTACGAAAACAAGGACTTTATATCCCTTGATAGAGCTGCACTTGAAGCGCTTGGCATGGAGGTACTCGATATCGACTTAAAATCAGTCTGCGGGGCTGAGCTTGCAGCCGTGTTAGATACGGTGGATGTGGTGCTGGTTGCTGGTGGCAACACTTTTTATCTCCTCGACTGGGTGCGAAGATCTGGTTTTGACACCTGTATTAAAAAACGGATTGCGGAAGGACTGGTATATATTGGCTCGAGTGCCGGCTCAATTCTCTGTTGCCCAACGATAGCAGGTGCGCTGCGCTTCGACCCGCCAGAAGCTGCCCCGCAGCTTGTAGAGTATTCAGGTCTCGGCTGTGTTGACTTCGTTATCATTCCCCACGCACAGAAAGAAAAGTATGCACAAAGAATCGCAGAAACTACGGCAGAACTTGAAGAAAAAGGACGACAGGTTATGTGCTTGAGAGATGATCAAGCAGTGATCGTTGAGGGGGATTCTTGGGAAGTGGTTACGGTAAACACCAAAGCAACTCTGCCTTAATTATTCGTTTGAATTGGGCTGTGGATCCTGTGGATGTAGCTCAGTAAGTTGTGTCATCACAGAGTCTCGAATGTATGGAGCAATCCAGGAAGTATCGTTCATACTGCTCGTGCGTTGAGCGGGGTCGGCTGCTCGTATTCTTTCAAAATATTTTTCAGCCACACGCTCGCGATTCTGCGCTGCAATTTCATTCACTTGAGTGATAGAGATGAACTTTTGGGCATAATCAGAATTTTGTCGTATTAGCCAACCAAGTTCTTTAATCAAATCCCCTACAATTTTAGTTAGCATCTTATCATTGACCGCAGTATCGATCACTTCAGTAACTTCTTTCACTTTTTTTTCTGCGATGGGCTCTAATGCTTTCCGAATACTTCTCAATGTAACTGTGGGATCTGATTTGTAACTCTCAATAAGACTTGTGCATGTTTGCTCGACAGTTTCTGAAGACAACCTTCGCCCTGTGGCATCAGCGGTCATGACGCTGACCAAATTCCAAATGGCAGAAGCATACAGCTCAAGGAAACGCTCTTTTTCATCGGGTGTTGCTTTGTCTTGCGCAGAGTTATTATCATTTCCCCAAGGTATATTTCGGAGTAAATTAATTATTTGATGTCCGGGTCTTGCCTCTCTCAACGTAGATTTCTGTTCATCATCGAGTTCAATGAACCAAGCAGGAATATTTTTTTTTGCAGTATGTTCAGCTTCTGAAGTTCTGGGAGTCATAAATTTACCACTCTCAATCTGAACCGAATCAATAGCAACTTGTAATTCTGAGGCTTTTTTTTGCAATACAGACTTTATAGCAGGGTGCTGCATGAGACTCTGAAGAGTGTCTGTACTAATTTGGTTTACATTAACGTATGAAAGATCAGACTTAAAATCTATCGGTACAAGTTGTATAGTTCCTTCTTTCTCGATAAAAAGCACCAGATCAGGCATAGTCTTGCCTTTAACTTGTTTTTTTACCGCTTCAGCTGTATCTAACTCGACACATCCCAAAATGACACCATCATCAAATGACTGTCCTACTCTCTGGTCTGCGATATTTTTTGCCATAACTTGCCAGGCTTCACCAGAAGAATTAGTGCCTCGCACGGCAATGCCCTCACCTTTAAAACCGATATTCGCTGACTCCTTCAATGCCGACACCACTGGGCTCAGTTCAATGAGTAGCGGTGTGTAATTACTTGAAAGTTCTTGTAGGTTTGCCATATTTTATTGAAATAAATACTACTTTATTTTTGACTCATCTTCAATACATTTGAAGATGTCATTAACTGAAACTAAATCATATTTGTTCACCTGTCAAGCTCATCAATCAGCCTAAGTTTACAAAAAAGTAAAATCTTGTGTATGCTTGTATTCAAATGACTGAGCAGTACAAACTACTCTCCTCTAGGGAATATAGAGCAGATTTGATCACTACTATTTCTAATGCTACAGAGCGTATTTTATTGCAGTCATTAACTATCCAATATGTTTATCTTTAAATAAATCTGTATTATTACATTGATGTTGCAATATATTTAAAATAACATATAATTGTCTGTTGCTTGTAATACCGTGTTTGATCAAATGCTGAACAACACACGATACATGAGTAATCTACTTGCTCCTTAACTTATCAAACTGTGCTACTTAATCGTAGATAGCTTTTTATTCAAGTGATTGGATAAAAAACTATCTACGTTAAGAATGAACTGTCATTCCTTGTGGGTAGATTTATCCTAAGAGGTGAATCATGAACAACCAGGAACAAAACAGAATCTTCAACAATGCCTGCAGTAATGCAAAGCTCAATAAAAAGCAAAAGCAGGGTTTTAGTAAATGGTTCCACAATAACTTCCAAAAGTATGAGCGAGAAAGCATGGATTATGCTCGTATTTATAGCGAAGCTGCTGTATGGAAAAACTTGCATGGTTCCGGACATGAGTATCAGTAGATAAGTATAAGTGAGAAAATGGAGTCTTAAAATGACTCCATTTTTGCGTATGATACAATAAAAAGTATGAGCATAACAAAGTCGAAATTAAGCGTAGGTGAATTCGAAAGTATCTTAAAAAATCTTTTAGAAAAAAAGACTATTAGGGTCGTAAAACACCCTGCAGATGCTATACTTATTTTTGAAATAGGAAAGCCGATTCCGCAAGATGGTTTCGAGACAAGTGAAATATCACTATTTGTTGAAGGTGAATGGGTATACACAAGTGATAGTGCAATACTCATCTCAAGCAAAAATAGTGAACAAGAATCTCATAGCGAATACTTTTATAAGATTGAAAATTTAGCTGAGCTTCTTACTCAAAAGCATCCGACAGTAACCTCTGTCTCACTTATTGGAAGTGATCAGGTAAAAATAACACTTAGTGATGGCTCCTTTATAATAAAAAAAGAAGAATATGAAGGTGAAACTTTATTCGTTAGCATCACGGTGACAAAAGATGAAACGGTGAGTAATTTTGATATATCTGGTTCAGAGTGGCAGCTAGATTTGTGGACAAAATAATGTGCTAAAAGTTGACAAGCACTGGTCCATTACAATTACAGTATGCTAACTGAGAACAACCACCCTCCATTCTCTCAAGACACTCCAGTGAGACAGCCGGAACGTACTGAAGGCTCTGAGCAAAAAACGTTTGATGCAGCAGCAGTGTACGCTGAAATTGAAAAAGATGAAGTGATTCCAAAAACTCTCATTCAGTTACTCAGCACTGACACAGAACTTGCCAGCTTATACGCTGCTGACGCTGGCGTTTCTGAAGGATATAGCGTTGAGCAACATACTGAAATGGTACTCACCCAGTTTGAACGTTACTTTAGTCACAGAATGGAAAAAGAAAACCGGGCATTTATGAGAGTTGTGTTGGCACTGCATGATATTGGTAAGCCAGTGTCGCTGAGAGAAACAGGCGGTGTAAAAAAGCAGCACGCATATACACTACCGGTCCTATCACGAGTTCTTGCGCAGATGAGCTATCCACCGGAGGCAATTTCCTTTGCACAAGCAGTTGTAAATCAGGATTATATCGGGGAACTACTCAAAGGCAATTTACTGTTGTCAGATCCTGACTTCAAAAAAACACGAGCAGAAATTCAAGCGCGTGCTCGGGAGAACTCCATTACACCAGAAGAGTACTTAAAGTTCATTAGAATATTTTATTTAGCTGATGCCAGCTCGTATACTGCAGACACGGCAGAACTGGGTGGCACAGAATCACTCGATTTTCTCTTTAGCTTTAATCACGAAAAGCGTAGAGTAAAATTTTCAGAAAACCCATTGTGGCTGATTGATTTTGAAACTCCAGCCGATTACTATCGAACATTTGAAGATGCTGTTTTGCGGAGTTACTGAGTTTGAGAGTTGGTTGAAAGAGCAGCATGTCGTATTTCTAATGTATCAAACTCTTTTACTAGCAGCTCATGCTGTTTGAACGTGTACAAAATACCATGAATTCCCATCTCAGTTGCAGTAGTGATGTTTGCTTGAGAATCATCAATAAATACAACTTCATCGGCTGAAGTGTCGAGTGTATTCAAAAGATTCTCATATGCCTCTTTGAAAGGTTTCCTGAATCCTTGTTCATATGAGCGAAATATAGTGTGAAAATGTCTTTCAAACTCGTGCTTCCATTTACGAGCTCCGTTGTCTAGCTGAATTTGATCAGTAAGCATGTGCACTTTGTAGTTATTTCTGAGCTGTCCGAGGAACTGTACTAACTCCCAATCAATACGGTCTTTTGTTATACAATTTCTCATCTCCCAAAGTGCAATTCCCTCTTCCACCTTAAAATCCAATGAGCGCGCTGTTTTTATTCTTTCTAGAAATTGACGCGGAGATTCCTGACCGGTCATAACAAGTGTTTTATTCTCTTCCCAAATCTTTTTAGCCGTCTCTATAGGAACGTCAAAGATTTCAGCAAGATCGTCTGGATATCCGGTGTGAACTCCATCAAGGTCTAAAATAACTCCGCCGAAGTCGAAGACAATGTGTTTGATCATACAAGTAACCTCATGGAGAATCTCCCCTTCGGGTACTAGGCAGGTGCTTTACGCTTGCCGTTGGAACTCGTTTTGCCTTGGATTCATTCACTACTGTTTGCTTCTCATTGAGCCCATTTTCAACTCTTCGCTTATTATTTCTCGTAGTTCATCATAGGTTTTTAGTGCAGACGCTATATCTGCCCCTTGTAGGAAGTTTGGTATCTGTCCAGCTTTGATCAGTCCAACTCTTTTGTCTATCACTTTAATGCTGTATAAACGTGCCCCTTGCTCTCCTAGATCACTATAGTATTTATCATAATCCTCATTTTCAAACATTGCTCGACCTGCTTCTGCAGTTTTTGCCGCTGCGCTAGGAAATTTTTTTTCAACTCTGTGGTGATACGCTTCATGCGCTATTTCAACATCAAGGTTGACTAGATGCTGAGCTAAATTCTGCAGATCTTGCTCTTTTAGTGAGTATAAAATGTTCCCAAGTGTACTTTGAGACATCATTAATTGTTCTGGGTCATAACCGGGAGAAAAACCGCTTCTAAATTGTTCCGGCGAATCAACCGCTAGATCTTGGCAGTGAAACTCAACGAGTTCATTAATAATCTCTAAGGTCCGTTCCATTACTTCTGCCGAATACATTCTTTTTTCGGCAGCCATATCTCCATCTTTTAGCTGATGTACTCGATCATGAAGAGACATTTTTACTTGTGATTGCTCTGGAAGTGGAGAAGCCTCGGGCATGTTTAGATCATAATGCAAAAATTTATACTAAGCAATGTATATAAGGAAATGAACTGATACCTTAACAAGGTAAGATTATAATTAAATTGTGACCCTTTTGCACTTTGTTTCGAAAACCAGTATCCCATTGATGTGGAGATTTGGGTGACAAAGTTGATGAGAGCGTATAATAAGTGAATCACATCTTTTTGTTACTCGAGTTTTTAGGTCTATAATTGCCTGAAGAAAATTAATTGAGTCATATTTCATATATTATAGTTAGATCCAAGAGGTACAAGCCTTGCTCATATACTTGAATCAGTACCGAGTGTTATTTCAAGAAATACAGGCAATTATTGTCTTCAGATTTAGATAAAGTTTGAGTGACAAATTAGATTTATATTTTTTCTTCTTAAAAAACTTTCATTTTATATTGGTGACAAGAAAATTATATAAAGGCATAAAGGAAGAACATTGTTTCAAAAGATCGATAGAAACGTGTTTAGCAATGACTTGATTATGTCTACTGTTTATATACTCTTTTTCACCATTGGACGAAGTTATAACGAGTTTTTCTAAATATTCTTTAGGTGATTGTATAGTTTGTGTGTCAGATTTTATTTTAGGTATTTTAGATAATTTAAGAGAACTCATGATAGCTTGTGGATCTTTAAGTAACCAGGATTCAATTTCTTGAACAGGTACTACGATTTGCTTTTTTTTAATTGAGCTTTGCGAAATCTTTTTATTTAACTCTTCAAGTATCTCCTGTTCAGAATTTCCATCTGAATCATGGACTACTATTAGTAAAGTACAACCCTTTTCAAAAAGTATGTCTGCCCATGCTAGGCATTTTCTTCTCAAAGTAGCACATCCATTTTTTCCCATTCCAATGATACTAATATTGGGGTAATTTAAAATTCGGTGAATCAGTTCTTTTAAAGATTCAATATCACTTGGATCCTCTGCAATTAAACCAATTTTATATTTTGATTTAGGCATTTATTAATCCACCTTCTTTCCAGTATTCCCCTAAATTCCCATATTCCTTTAAGTATTTCTTTAGAGCTGAATAATCTTTCATACTTAAATAATTTTTTAAAGGTTTAACACTGGTTCCAATTTTTTTAATGTATTCAACATGCAATATATTTTCAGGTTCTAGTTGATCTAAAACTAGATCAGAATGTGTGCTAATTAATATTGGCTTATGCTTTGACTGTATAACTAAAAGTTTTACAATACTATCAAGTAAGCCATGATGAATACAAACTTCAGGCTCTTCAACTATTAACAAACTACTCGCATCTGTCATAAGATAATAAAGTAAAGCTAATGTTTTAAATGTTCCTTCAGATAATTGATTAGGAGAAAATTTTCTTTCATCAATTGTAAAAAGAGGTACAATCAAAGATCTTTCTTTACTTATTGGTATTATTTCTCCTCCAGACTGTATTTCATAAGTACTTGTCGGGATTTCTAATTTCTCAAAATCTATAGCATCAATTAAGCCAATCCCTTCCTTAGATATGGTATTCAAATATCTCTTAAAGTCTTTATCGTTTCGAGTACATGAATTATATAAATCAAATATAAAATCAGAGTGCTTTGAAGAAGAGTTATATCGGTTCCTATATCTATTTTCCTCAATTTCCAAAGAAATTGGACATTGACTGGGATTAGAAAATTGAGTGGCACTATAGTAATTAATATTATTAAAAAAATTAAAAACGGAATTCATTAAAGGTATAATGTTATTATTAAAATCTTCATTATCTAATAATTCAATAAATTTAATAACATTTCCTCTAACTGATTTCGAGCGTTTTAACGCTAATCCCATTCTAGGAGAAACTCGAAGATGATCTTTGTCATTAAATGGGAAAAAATCAATTGGTATGTTGTGCCATTGATTTGGTTTAAAATTTGAAAACCGCCATCTTGTTTCACTATCAAATACTTCATCCTTATTTCGCTCATCTGTATGGAAATAAATATTAGCACTCATCTCGATAAGAACATCACCGTCAGTAAGTGAGGCTTTAACCTTACACTTACTAAATTCTTTTTTTTCGTTTGAGAACCTCAACCTTGAGTTACAAATTTTCTTAAGCAAAAGAATTGCACTAAGTATGTTCGTTTTACCAGAAGCATTTACACCAATTAAGCAACCTAAATTACTTTTAAAATTTAAATTGACTTTTTTACATGATCTGTAATTTGAAACTGCAAAGTAACTTAAATTCATAATATAAATTAAAAATAACTAAATTCCACATTTTAAATTTTCTTTTGGTGACCCCATGGAGAATCGAACTCCAATTACAGGGATGAAAACCCTGCGTCCTAACCGTTAGACGATGGGGCCGTCGTGTGGACAGAGAAGTATTATACCGTAGTTTTGGGCATTCGCAAAGAGAACTACCAAGTTATATTCTTATAGTGCTCAACTCCGCTGGGGAGTACGGTCAGGACATCGAAGCGGTAGGGCTTGTGTATCTTCTTCTGAGCACAGTAGCGTACCGCTACACGGGCCATCGACTGCACTTTTTTACGGGTGACGGCGCTGCTTGGATCCCCAAAGTATGCGGTTGAGCGGGTTTTTACTTCGCAAAAAACAAGCTCATCTTGTTCAGTATCAAGCGCAATGATATCAACTTCGTGCGTAGCAACACGAACATTTGTCTCAAGAATAGTGTAGGTATGGGAAGTAAGGAACGCTGCGGCTTGTGCTTCACCGGAAGCACCAAGAACAGTATTATGCTGCTGCAACTGCTTTTGCGACAACTGCCTTTTCTTTAACACGGACAGCTGCTTTACCGATGCGGTCACGCAGGTAGTACAGTTTTGCACGGCGGACGTCGCCTCTTGTTTTGACATCAATCTGTTTAATTCCTGGCATGTTTAATGGATAGATGCGCTCGACACCAACGCCATTTGCACCGATACGACGAACGGTCACGGTCTTACCAAGTCCTGCATTCTTAATTGCAATGACTAAGCCTTCGAAAATCTGAACACGAGACTTCTCTCCTTCAGCAATTTCTTGGTGTACACGAATCGTGTCGCCGACGTTTACAGTTGTTTCGTTGAATTTAAATGTAGATGCCATACAGAGTGGATATTGTACTTGAGCGATACTCATTATGCAAGAGAGAGAGCTTATTTGCTTGCCTTCTCTGCTGCGATGAGGTACTCAACGAATAGTGGGTGCGGATTTTCAGGCCGCGACTTATACTCTGGATGTGCCTGTGTAGCCACAAAAAATGGATGCGCAGTCTGTGGCAACTCGATCATTTCAACGAAGAAATTATCGGGTGAAGTTCCTGAAATAACGAAACCATTTTCTTCCAGCAGTGCGCGGTAGTCGTTATTGAACTCAAATCGGTGGCGGTGTCGCTCGGAGATGAGGTGTTTCTCAGCATCTTTGAACGCGTGGTGCTTGGCGTAGATTGTGTCGACTAGACTGCCTTTTTTGAGTACACAGTCGTAGGCACCAAGGCGCATACTGGCACCTTCACCTTTGATCTTTTGGTATTTACTATCAAAAGGAATACTATGAATAAGCGGGTTCTTGGTATCAGGGCGAACTTCCGTGGTGTGCGCATCTGTTAAACCACAGACGTTTCGGGCAAACTCGACACAAGCAAGCTGCATACCGTAACAGAGTCCTAGGTACGGCACTTTGTGCTCACGGGCGTACTTGATTGCCTTTATTTTGCCTTCAACACCTCTCTCACCCCACCCAATCGGGACGATGATACCATCGGCTTTTTTGAGCTCTTTGAGCGTGTTCTCGTCATCATTTTCAAGTGATTCTGCATTCAAAAAGGTAAGTGTTAGCCCGACTCCCGTGTGCCAGCTAGCAAAGTTCAGTGACTCGATGAGCGAGACGTACGAGTCCTTCAACTCGTAGTCGCCAGTGGCAATGTACTTGGCAACAATGGCAATGCTGAGCGTTTTTGCTTGTGGGGTTTTAATCTTTTGCACGAGTGAGCGCCAACTGGTAAGATCACTCTTGCCTGGTGGTAAGCCTAATTTTTCGAGTACTAAGACATCGAACTCTTGTTCAGCAAAAATGAGTGGAAGCTCATACACCGTGTCACAGTCTGGGTTTGAGATGACGTGATTTTTATCCATGTTGCAGTAGAAAGCCACCTTCTCTTTGCGCTTCTCATCGATGACAAGCTCTGCGCGGCCAACGATGAAGTCTGGCTGAATACCCATACTATTGAGTAACTTAACAGAGAGCTGGGTTGGTTTTGACTTCAACTCGTTGATGTGTGCTGGGCGAGGAAAGTACGTAACGTGAATGTGCAGTGTCGCCTCAGGTTCCTGCAGTTTTAAGATGCGATATGCTTCGTAGTAAATTGCATTCTGATACTCTCCCGCTGTGCCACCGAGCTCAACAAGGATAATATCAAAGCCTTCTGCTGCAGCTTTAATGCGCTTGATGACCTCTTCAGGAATGTAGGGAATGGCATCAACTGTTTTGCCGTTGAAGTGTAGATCTTGTGTTTTTTTGATCACACTGGTGTACACCTGACCCATTGTGGTGAAGTTCTTGTGGCCAACTTCTTCAGAAAGGAAGCGCTCGTACGAACCAAGATCGAGATCTGCTTCGAGGCCGTCTTCGCAGAGAAAAACATCACCATGCTCAGTGGGGTTAATGTTGCCTGAATCGAGGTTAAGATAGTTCTCACACTTGATGTTTGTAACGCTAAAGCCGCGGTTTTTTAAGAGGAACCCAAGTGATGCAGCGGTTATCCCCTTGCCAAGCCCCGACAGAACACCGCCTGAGACGAAAATATACTTAGTACCTTTGTTTGGGGAATTTTTACCACGCTGTTGCATGGAAACACATTATAGCACAGTCGCAGGTAATTACTGTAGCGAGTTGCGAAACCGCTGCAAGTTACTGCAACAACTCCTGAATTTCTACTTCAAGTAGTGGCGTCCATGCTACGGTGTAGGGTAAGAGCATTTTCTGTGGAGTTGAGCCGTTGGGAATAAGGATAACGACACTCTCATCACCGGGGTTTGACTTCAAGAGTTTTCCCAGTTTTTCGAGCGTTTCTTTACTTGCGTGCCGAGGAATAAACAGCTCTCTATCTGCCGTGTGCACTTCAGGCCCGGTTTCGAGATCTGAAGGAATACTGATCTTTTCAGCAATCAGCTGCATCTCTTCGTCTCGGAAGTCGATTTTTGCCTTAACCAGTACAACCGAGTCATTTTTGAAGAAGGTGCCAAACTCAGTGTAGCCGCGCGGGAACAGCACAATTGGAATACTGCCCGTTTGATCTTCGAGTGTACCAAATGCCATGGTGCTATTACTCTTTTTGGTCTGAACGGTGCGAAT
>CAYMVN010000030.1:0-7969 GCA_964394125.1 uncultured Pseudomonadales bacterium
ACTCTATAAGTTCAGGCGAATGAATCGCTGCTGCACTCGGAAAGATCTTTGCGAGTGCTTGTTCTGGTTCTTTTGTTACCTCACCGAACATGAGTTGCAACTGATCTGGATGCGCAAGTACTGGCAGCGCTCCAGTTAGTGCAGAGACGAGTGAAGTATTGTAAAGACTTCGCTCTGAAGGGCAGATAACAATCTTTTCTCCCGGTTGCAGCTCTGTTTGCAGCGTTTGAACAAAGTCACTGGGAATAACGATATACGCAGTGAACTTACGTGGAATTGTAACAAAAAAAGTAGGCAGTGAGAGCGCGGCAATACCAAGAATCACTGCTGCCTGAAAGACACGGTTTTTATGCGACTCAATCAGCCAAGAAACAAGTGTCGCAGCAAGTATATTGCCAATAATGAGTCCGTAGTACATGAACTGGATAGAGTTCCAAACCGGGCCAGTTTTTTGAACGAGAAGCAAAGGCAAGCAGATACTTTCTATAAGTAGTGCATATAAAATCCAGGAGTGTTTAGCAGATTGAATACCTGATTTTCTGAGCCACTGAATACCGGCAACAAGTGGTAAAAACAAGGCAATGGCACGCATCCCCAAATTTCCAAAAACAAAGTAAAACAACTCTTTAACTTGAATTTCTGCAACTCTCAGCCAATTGTGGTGTGCCCGGTAGTGATCTTCAAGAATTCGCCAATAGGGTAGATTTAATCTGTCAGGTGACTCCATCATGCTACTGAGATACCACAGTGGCATAACTGCAAATGAGCCCTGTTTCGGCATGCCAAGTACAACGAGAAAGACGAACCCATGAATGCAGGCAGACAAAAGCGCATTCAGAATAACAGTTCCTTTATTTTTTTGTGTCACAAAATCTGTCAGCGAAAATAGCGCAATGGCAGAGATACTCATAATCCACCCATATGCTTTAATTCCCACCAGTGGCGCAGAAACGGCAGCAACGAGGAGCGTGAAGACAAATCGAGAAGGAACTGCCGCACGTTCTCGGTACAGAAGGAGGACGCTGAGGAGTGTCGAAAACGAGAGCAACAGTTGTGGGTTTACCATCATCGAGAATGTTTGGCTGACCCAAAAGCTTGAGTCATGCCAGCTGTGTCCTGGCAGAAAAACAGGAATAAGGTACGCAAAGCTGCCACAAAAAAAAGTAAAGAAGACAGCCCAGTTTGCGGCCATTTGTTTTTGTGGAAATCCCGCATAGACGGCAGTACTGGCTACCAGTAATAGGCAGATAATAAGGGGAAAAACTTGGTAATACAGTGTTGTGATCGGAATGTGAAGTGTCTGGGCAAACACGGCAATCAAGATGTTGTACAGATAGTGATAGTTCTCTACATGCATGGTAAATGAAGCAGGGTGCACTGGCGGAACAGACAGAAGCAACTGTTTTGTCAGGGCAATGTGCCACAAACTGTCCTGCTGCTGGCCGTCTTGTATGTAGATGCCGTCGGCTAAGGGTACCCAGCTGCCCATGAGTGTCCCAGCAGTTACAGCCGCCGCAACAAAGAAAAAGACAAACTGTAGGCGAGACCGCTTACACTGACCCAGAAGCTGTGCATACAGTGCGCGCAACTCTTTCCACGTCCAGAAAACAGAAAGTACTGCAAGTGCACCGACAGCGACAAACGCTCCCGGGCCAAACAGTCGTGCTGCCAAGAATCCAACTAATGCCAGAATGGTAATTCCACTATTCCAGACAAAGACACCCGTAACTGCAGGTGAGAACTGAGCTCTGGCGCGAGAAAGTAGCACAAATCCAACAGAAGGAATCGCCAGCGAAGACACACAGAGCGCAAAAAGTGCTTGCAGTATGAGCAGGAACACGTTAAGCAAAGAATGAACCTCCGGATACAATGTACAGTCCAAGATCACGAACGATTGAAAGCCCATAAATTGTTGAGCGTCTAAAGTTTATAGAAGAAGCCTCGGGAAAGTAGCGCACTGGGACAGCAACCTCACCAATGCGTGCCTTGTGTGCTATTGCTCCAAAAAGCAGTTGTGAGTCGAAGACGAAGTCATCTGAGTAGGTGTGGAAGGGTAGTTTCTCCAATATCTCTCTGCTGTATGCACGATATCCAGTGTGGTACTCAGAAAGATTCTGTCCAAGAATAAGATTTTCAAAAAGGGTCAGCATTCGGTTTGCTACATATTTGTAGAGTGGCATGCCTCCTGCTAACGCTTCTGCGCGGGTGCGGATGCGGGAGCCGAGCATAATATCAAACCTACCGTCAGCAATTGGTTTTACCATCTCTGGCGTCAGTGAACTATCGTACTGATAGTCTGGGTGAATCATGACAATAATATCTGCACCACTTGAAAGTGCAAGTGTGTAACAGGTCTTTTGATTGCCGCCATACCCTCGATTCATTGGGTGTTTAACGACAGTCAGTCCTAATTCTCTCGCTTTTTTTACGGTGGCATCGCTACTGTTATCATCCACTAAAATAATTTCATCAACGCTGCCTGTCGGAATATCACGGACTGTTTTTTCTAGAGTAGAAACAGCGTTGTAAGCGGGCATCACTGCAATTACTTTTGGCTTTTTCATAGTTTTTTCTGTCTTACTAGAATATACCAAGTACCCATGAGACTGAAGAATGAAAGTAGGCTGACCACTGTTGCAATTTTTTGTATAAAAGTTGGAATATAGCGAACTGAAACCTGCGAAGTACCAGCACTGAGCGGTGCAAGAATACGGCCGTCTTTTGAAACAGAGTACTGAGTGCGCACCCCATTTATTCTCAGCTCTTGCCCAGGAAAAGCAAACTGCCGAACTGTTGCTAGTGAAGCAGATGTTGTCGCAGTCGTAAAACTCACAGTTGTTGTTGTGACTTTTTCATTACTGATGGGTAGTCCTTCTAAAATAAGTGGTTGATGTTCTAGCTTTAAGACTGAGCCTGCTGCTGATTTCGGTAGGTACTCGTTAAAGGTGTTTGTGGTAGTTTCTGCTTGTACGTAGTCATGCACAGGAATATCGGTGTAGAGATTCACTCGAATATGATTTCTATTTGTGTATGCCGCCAGTGCAATAAACAGTACAGCAGCACTCGCACTCAGCTTTGTGTTTTTTATACTACCGAGCACAAACAGCACCAACAATGACGCAAAAAATACTGCCAGTGTAAGCAATCTGAATGGATAGTCAATGCTGACAACCTGTGTGAGTACTTTCCAGAGTGGCGCTCCAAAGTCTGTCATTGCGGCACAGGTAACAAAGAACAACGCGATGAGTGAAAGTATTCTGAATCTATTCTGTGCAATAATTTTTGTATCAATCAGTGCAGTGAAGAAGCCTGGTACTGTTACAATAACAAGTGCAGTGACAATGCTCAGCCACTGTGCTATACCAACCTGCAGGGAAATCTCTCCGTCTTTTGCGTTAGAAATAATTGGCCCAAATCCCCAAGGTGAGTAGAGAAGCTGCCTAAAGTAAACGAGGTTTGATGCATAGAGCTCCGAGAAGCCATTCCCGGCATCTTGTGCATGGGTGAGAGGCAAAAATGTTAAGAGTGGTACCATGTAGAAGGCGGTCAAGAGAAGAACAAGTAGAGCAGCACCAATACATGTTCCCAGCTGCCGCTTCAACATGATCGGTTTCTCAGTTGCAGCGACTCGGGCTAGTTCAACAACCAAGTATACTAAGATAAACGGCACAAAAATTACTAGAGACATGAGATGGGTGAGAATACCTGCAGCGGTTGCAAGTGCAAGCATCAGGGCACCTCTGAGATACGTACCCCGCAAAATATAGTAAATTCCTAAAAAAATGAGCGGGAGAAACATAAAGAAAAAAGTTGTGCCAATTGAAGCACTCACGTAGATGCTTAACAGATGAAACGGAGCAACAAGATAGATGCTTGCAGCAGCAGTAGCAGGGATTTTTTTAGGTAACAGTGTGTATGCAAGTGCATACATACTGACCCCAGAAAGAAAGAAGCTCAGCGCAAAGAGGAGTTTGAGGGTGACGGGGATCGAAAACCCAGCATACAAGAATACTGCTCCAATAAACCAAGGAAAGTGATACGAAAAAAGAAAGAGTGGATAGCCATTACCTTGCGCAAGTGTGCTGATCCAGGCTGGAAAAACCTGTCCATCTTGTAACGCAGCGAAGTAGTGATACAACCGTGCTACTTGATGCCAGATATCATGTGCAGTGAAAAGACCTGGATGCATGAGTGGCTGTAAACACCACAGAGAAATAAGCACCAGTACGCAGAGCGGATAGAAGTGGGACTTACTGGTTGTATACATACTGAGCAACTAATACAGCTTTGATTGTACTACGGGAAGACTCTATAATGAAAGCATGCTCTCAGTTGTTCTTGCAACACATAATGAAGAAAAAAACCTACCGGCATGTCTCGATGCTGTGTATGATCTTGCACAAGAAATCATCATTGTCGATGGAGAATCAACCGATGCAACCTGCGAAGTTGCAGCTCGCTACGGGGCAAAAATTATTGCAACTACCAATAAATCAAACTTTCATATCAATAAACAAATGGCGATGGATGCTGCAACCGGCGATCTTATATTGCAACTCGATGCCGATGAAGTTGTTGACGCGCAGCTGCATGAGTTCATCAAATCACTGCTGAGTCCTGATGTACTACCGCACTCACCAGCCGCCTGGTACATTGCCCGAAAGAACTACTTTTTCGGCAGATTCTTAACAAAAGGAGGGCAGTATCCAGATGCAGTTATTCGTTTGTATCAAAAAGGCGCTGCCCGGCTGCCACAGAAAAATGTCCATGAACAGATGGAAGTTACCGGAAGCATCGGCACGGCAGACGGGCATCTGTTGCACTATGCCACACCAACGCTTTCAGTCTATATTGAAAAGTTTAACCGGTACACGTCGTTTGAAGCCGAGAGAATTGCTGGTGAGCTTCCGCTCACGGTGAGGTCTGCACTCAGCTACAGTATTGGTAAGCCGCTCTACACATTTTTTTCACTCTTTGCCCGGCACCGCGGCTATGTAGATGGGATTTCTGGCTTTTTATTTGCCCTGCTGAGTGCGTTGCATCATCCGTTTGTCTATCTAAAAGTACTTGAAATTCGAGAGAAGAACAGACAATGAAGATCGCGCTTGATACGACACCACTTTCTACTGGACACGCAGTTCGCGGGATTGGTACCTACACTCGTGAGCTTCAGAAAGGGCTTGCTGCACTCGCGCCTGTTGTGGAACTCACTACTGCTGCCGATGCAGATCTTATTCACTACCCATTTTTTGATTTATTCTTTCACACCTTGCCGCTCTTTTCACACAAAGAAGTTGTTGTCACGATTCATGACGTTATTCCTCTCGAGTTTCCTGAGTTCTATTCTGTTGGCTTCAAAGGCAAGCTGGCATTCTTGCAACAACTTGCGGCACTACACCTAAATCCACATGTCATTACTGATTCTGAGTACTCAAAGCAGCGAATTATCGAGCACTTACACCTTTCTGAAGATGCAGTAACTGTTGTGTACCTTGCGGCATCTCCACTGCTCACCGCTCAGACTGCCGCAGCGTGTGAACACGCAAAAAAGAAGCTCAAACTGCCAGAAAAGTATGTGCTGTATGTTGGTGACATTAACTACAATAAAAATATTCCGCAGCTCATCAAGATGCTGAAGTTTCTTCCCGATGAGCTGCACTTGGTCTGTGTTGGCTCCCAATTTTTCCCACACGACATCATTGAGTGGCGGCAGATCGAGCAACAACTTGTCATGTCTGATGTTGAAAAAAGAGTCCACTTTATTGCTGATCTTCCCAGTGCAGAACAGACACTCTTGAGTGCTGTTTACACAAGTGCGCTCTGTCTTGTGCAGCCTTCACTTTCTGAAGGGTTTGGTCTACCAGTTCTTGAAGCAGCACAGTGTCTTTGCCCAGTTGTTTCCAGTAGCGGCGGCTCGTTGCCAGAGGTTGCTGGGCCCAGTTCACTACTGGTGCAACCACTCGCAGAGTCCTTTGCTGAAGGCGTGCTACAAGTGCAGGCTTGGTCAGAAAAAACACGAAAAGAGCGCACTGTAATCGGTCGCGAGTGGGCAGCGAATTTTTCCTGGAAGAAGGTCGCCGAAGAGACTGCGGCTGTATATGCACGAATACTAGCAACACCCCATGCAAACAAGCAGTAATCTACACTACAAGCTCATTCTTCTTTTTTGTGTGTGGCGAGCATTTTTACTGAACTGGGCATTTGCTGCTGATTATTTTTTCAAATACTCTCCAACATTTCCGTATGCACGAGAGATACTACCGCATTTTTCAAGCGAGCGAGCCTATTTTTCCTGGGCAAACTTTGATGGTATCCACTACCTTACAATTGCAACAACAGGATATCAGAGTACGGCACTGATTCAGGCATTTTTTCCTTTATATCCACTGCTCGTGCGGTTCGGCACGGTTCTTTTTGGTAATCCATTAGTTGCAGGTCTCCTCATCTCACATGCGGCTGCACTGCTTGCCGTCTTTGTTTTTCTGAAGCTTCTGCAAAAGAGAGCTGCGCTTTCAGTACAACTCCGAACACTTGCCTTACTGTTCCTCTTCCCAACCAGTTTTTTCTTTGGAAGCCTCTATACAGAGTCTTTATTTTTACTCCTTATTTTGACGGCCTTTTGGTGTGCTGACAGAAAGTACTGGCTCTTTGCTACTCTCGCGGCGATGCTGGCAACAGCAACCCGCATCGTGGGAATTGCGCTTATACCGGCACTCATCATCGCGTACTGTGAGCAGAAAAAGTGGCGACTAACACTGAGTGATCTTCCGTATTTGGCACTCCTCGCCACTGGTTCTCTCGGACTTCTGGCCTACATGCTCTATCTACAACAAAACTTTGGCGATCCACTGCTATTTTTGCATGTGCAATCCGGATTTGGCTCTGGGAGAACAGAGCACCTCGTTCTCTTTCCACAGACAGTCTGGAGAGGAATAAAGATTGTTCTGTACTCTGATATCAACTGGCGCTGGTGGACATCACTTCAAGAGCTTTTCTATTCGCTGGTTTTCTTTACGAGCATCGTCTACGGCTTTTTCAAACAAAAAAAGCTAAAAATTCCCCTCAGCTGGCTTGTTTTCTCTCTACTTTGCTTTCTCATCCCACCAAGCACCGGTACGCTTTCGAGCATGCCCCGTTACGTTCTCATTCTCTTTCCCGTCTTTTTTATCTGGGCGCAAACTCGTCTTACGACAGCAAAGTGGCTGCTGATTTTTAGCATCTTTATAGTAGGATTAGTACTGAATACGTTGTTATTTATACAAGGGTACTGGGTAGCATAAAGGAAGTGTATGAAAATAGTGGTTACAGGTGGAGCAGGGTTTATTGCCTCACACGTTGCGGATGCGCTCTGCGCGGCCGGGCACGAAGTAGTTATCGTTGATAATCTTTCTAGTGGTTCCAAAGAGAATCTGCCTGCTGCTGCCAAGTTTATTGAAGCTGATATTACTGATGCCGCTCGAATTGCTGAAATTATTACTTCCGAAAAACCAGACGTGTTGAACTTGCATGCGGCACACATTCAAGTGGGTAACTCAGTAAAGCATCCACAGTTTGATGCTGAAAATAATATCATTGGCATGCTGAATATTATGGAAGCCGCTCGCACAGTAGCAGTTAAAAAAGTCATCTTTGCGTCAACTGGTGGTGCGATGTATGGCAATAAACCAGCGCCTTTTACTGAAGAAATGAAGGAAGAGCCAGTCTCGCCGTACGGTGTGTCAAAACGCTCAGGAGAGCTGTACCTCAACTACTATCATGAGCAGTACGGTATTCCATATACAGTGCTCCGCTATGCAAATGTCTACGGCCCACGGCAGAATCCACATGGTGAGTCGGGTGTGATCGCTATTTTCAGTGAGATGATTGCAGAAGGTAAAATGCCGGTAATTAATGGCGATGGTTCTCACACCAGAGATTATGTCTTTGTTTCAGATGTAGTGGCTGCAAATATGGCTGCCCTAGAGACTGA
>CAYMVN010000030.1:7979-12704 GCA_964394125.1 uncultured Pseudomonadales bacterium
TTATTGGTGCACTGAACATTGGTACCAGTAGAGAGACGAGCACACTTCAGGTTTTTGAAGCAGTAGCCCGTGAGTTTAGTATTGACGCTACACCACAGTTTGGCCCGGAACGACCCGGAGAACAAGTGCAGAGCGTTCTTTCATATGAAAAAGCGCAGCAGGTACTTGGCTGGAGCCCTAAGGTTACATTTGAAGACGGTGTAAAACAAGTGGTTTCTTGGTACAAGACTCGTTCAAAGTAGTACTTCTCATTCACAATTTTCTCTTGTATAACTTTGATACGGTACGAAGTGCTTGGTGCTCATTAGATGAAAAAAGACTCAAACGTTTGGGTGATTATTCCAGCATACAACGAAGAAAAGTATATTGGTGATGTCTTGCGTAAGCTCAAAAAATACTGGAAGAATATCGTGGTGGTTGATGATGGCTCAAGTGATGGGACGTTTGAAGCTGCAAGCACGGTCTGTCAACACACGCTACAGCACACGCTCAACTTAGGGAAAGGTGCGGCACTCAAAACAGGGTGTGAGTACGCATTTAAGAAGCTACGTGCAGAAAGTGTCATTTTTTTCGATGCAGACGATCAGCACGACCCAAGACTCATCTCCATTTTTGCACAAGAACTAAAAATTCATGCTGTTGTCCTTGGAGTCAGAGCATTTGACAATCGCATGCCGCTCTTGAGAATCTTACTCAATAGAATCGGTTCTGTACTCGTATTACTTCTTTTCGGTAAGTACATTCCAGATATACCGTGTGGATACAAAGCTCTTTCAAAACGAGCATATTCAGTAATACAGTGGAAGTCGCTCGATTATGCAGTTGAGATGGAGATAGCAGCAATGATCGCAAAGTATAAGCTAAATTTTGTAACAATATCGATTCCAACTATTTATCATGACCTTGACAGGGGTATGAATCTCCTTGATACTTTGGCAGTAGTACGGCAGTTATTAGAGTGGAGAAGATCGAGATGAGCATATTTCAAATTGCAGCATCGCTTTTTGCTCTGTTTATGATGTATACAGTGCAGTTGCACTTTAAACGAAAAACGTTATCACAGACAGAAGCTTTCGGATGGCACTCAATTTGGTTCTTTTTCATCATAGTTGCACTCTTTCCTGCATTACTATACGGTATCTCGAACACGCTGCACTTCACACGAGTTTTTGACTTACTGCTTGTGCTCGGTCTAATGATTCTCACAGCTGTAACATTTACTACCTACTTCAGTCAAAAGAAAATTGAGCAGAGAATTGAAGTCTTAGTGAGATCTATCTCACTTTCTAAAATAAACAATAAAAATGCAGAATAAACGCTATCCTAAGATCACCATCATTACTCCAAGTTTTAATCAAGGAAAATTTATTCGTGAGACTATTGAAAGTGTGTTATCCCAAAACTATCCAAACTTAGAGTACTGGGTTATTGATGGCGGTTCAACAGATGATACTTGTGCAATTTTAAAATCGTTCGGGAAAAAAATTAAGTGGATTAGCGAAAAGGATCGTGGTCAGACTGATGCGCTAAATAAGGGATTAAAGCGTTCTACTGGTGAAATAATTGCTTATCTCAACTCAGATGATGTGTACCTCCCTAATACACTTTTTACCGTTGCAGAGTATTTTATGGCTCATCAAAATGCGCAGTGGCTTACAGGAGATTACTTTATAATCGATACTGTAGGAAAAAAAATTCAGTCGTATGTAGCAACATATAAAACTGTGTTTCGAGAGCATCTCACACTGCCACTCTTGCTGATTCTCAATCCAATTATTCAGCCGAGTACATTTTGGAGAAAAAGTGTACAGGATAAAATCGGATTCTTTGATACTAAGCTCAGGTACTGTATGGATTATGATTTTTGGCTTCGCGCTATGAAGTACTCAAAGCCACACGTGCTAAAACAACATTTTTCGCTCTTTCGTATTCACGGATCATCGAAAGGTGGTGCAGAGTATGCCAAGCAATTTATAGAAGAATATGATGTTGCATCGATGCATACGAGCAACTTATTCTATCTTCTACTACATAAAATACATGCAACGAGTATAGTAGCAGCATATACACTTATAAAGTAAGTATGCCAAAATTTTCACTGAAGGGAAAGAAAATTGTTGTAACTGGAGGAGCTGGTTTTTTAGGAAGGGCAGTAACTGCAGCACTAACAAAAGAGAAGCCTGCAGAGCTGAGATCGCTCGCTTCAAAAGACTATGATCTTCGTGAGACAGCCCAAGCACGAGCTGCAGTTGCTGGTGCTGATGTTGTCATTCATCTTGCAGCGAATGTTGGAGGAATTGGCTACAACCAAGAGCACCCAGCACAGTTATTTTATGATAACTTGCTGATGAGCACACATGTGCTCCATGAGTCTTACAAAGCGGGCGTAAAAAAATTTGTAGGTATTGGAACGATCTGTGCATATCCCAAGTTTACACCTGTTCCCTTTAAAGAAAGTGATCTCTGGAATGGATATCCTGAAGAAACAAATGCGCCGTATGGACTCGCAAAAAAAATGTTGCTCGTACAGTCACAAGCATATAGAAAAGAGTTCGGATTTAACTCAATTTACCTACTACCCACAAATCTTTATGGCCCAGGTGATAACTTTGATCCTCGTTCATCACACGTGATTCCAGCTCTTATCGAAAAGTTTGTCACAGCAGTTGAAAAAAATAAAAGAGAAGTGATCGTTTGGGGAACCGGCGCACCGACACGCGAGTTCTTATATGTTGAAGATGCTGCACGAGCAATTGTACTTGCAGCGCAAAACTATTCAGGTGATGAGCCCATTAATCTTGGTTCACAGTTTGAAATAAGTATAGCTGAGTTAGCACATCTGATTGGAGATCTTGTTAAATTTAAGGGCAGGATAACTTTTGATACAACAAAACCAGACGGACAACCGCGCAGAAAGATCGACACAACTCGTGCTCAAGAACACTTTAATTTTGTCTCAAGTGTTGCATTCAGAGATGGACTTAATGAGACAATACAGTGGTACAGGAAGCAGAGAAAGTAATGCTCAAAAAAATTAGCCATACAGTACTAAAAAAGAATATTGAAGCTGTACTTTCTTTTGCGCAAGACTTTTTCCCATACTATTTTGTGTTGACCTTTACCTGCATGATGGTTGAATTAGTCTCATATAATGGGTTTATTGCAAAGAACACACTACTCCCAGTGGAAGTGCTTTCGTACTCAACAGTTGCTTTGATCCTTGCTCTTACAGTACTGCAAAGTGAGACCAAAAAAAGTAGCTTTTTTAATCACTTTAAACTGCTCATCAGATTAGCCACTATCTCGTATTCATTACTGTACTACATTCTCATATCACTTGAAGTTTCACACTTCCAGAATTATGTCTATTCACAGTTCCATGTTCAGCTATCAGCAGCTTCAGATTTGCTAAAATTTTTGATTCTCACATCAGTCTTTAGTTCAGGCATGATAAACATGCTTTATTGTAGAATAGTACGACGAGTAAGTACTCTAAAAAAACCTCAACTGATTCGTTCAACACTAGAAGTCATATTCATGATAGTACTTTTATGGGTTAGTTTTGCGCATGGCTTTAGCCTTGTTCAGTACACATATACTGCAGTTGCTTCGTATAGAACAAGTCTGAGCATGGGCTATCAGGAAAAACTTGTTAGACAGCTTGGCGGGGATCAGTACTCAGGCTGGATTGCAACATATGGAAAGTTTATTACTGATACAACACCAGAATCTGCCAAAATATTTATTCCACCACAGTTACAGTCTTGGCAAATGGAAGGTAACGAGTGGTACTTTCGGTGGTTTGTGTATCCCCGGACGCTTCTCGGTTCGCGCACGATCAATGATCCCATTCCCGAAGATGCCGAGTACATACTTATTGCGCACGGTACATGGGTGTGGGGTGCGAGTGACTATGTCTGGCCCAAAAGTGCAATCCCAGCCAGTAAGATTGATTGGATAAAAAGAATTGATAGAAAATCAAAAGAGACAACTCTATTTCAGAATACAGACTACATACCTAACACGAAACTCGATGATGAAGACTGGGGTATTATTAAGTTGAAATAATATATGAATTTTATTTTACTACTCATACATTTCTCACTTGTTTTTCTTGCAGGATGGTTTTTTATTTCCCTTTTCTCAAATAGAACGCTGATAGAAAAAATAGGAGTAGCATGGCTCGCTGGTATGCAACTGATTACTTCAGTTATGACAATTTCACATGGATTTATGGGTCTTCCACTTGATGAAAAATGGTTGTTTTTACAGCTCATACTCATTACAACTGTGCTTTTTTGTGTGGTGAGTTGGAAGAAATTAGCCCCTTCACCAACAGTAAATATCCATCAATTGGCAACAAATCTAAGATTACTGGTACCAAGCTCTCGAATAGCACGAGTGATTGCTGTACTGATACTCAGTTTCTTTGTTCTATCTGGAATCTCAAATCTGTATTGGCCAATCTACGACTGGGATGCCTTGGCTCTCTACGACTTTAGATCTAAAGTTATTGTAGCGACAGCCAGTATGGCAGATGGAACGCAACTAGGGTACTTCTATCACTATCCACCATTTACTTCGTTACTACATGCATATGTGTACTTTTTTGACTTTACACAAGCAAAGATTTGGTACACGATTCTCTACGTTAGTTTTTGTCTAACGTTTTATGCACTCGTAAGAAAGAAGACAACTCAAGTACCTGCTCTTATTGCGACACTT
>CAYMVN010000031.1:0-12175 GCA_964394125.1 uncultured Pseudomonadales bacterium
AAATATATTTCAGGGAGAACCAGCTATCTCCGGGTTCGATTGGCATATTACCTCTAACCACAATTCATCCGAGCGTCTTGCAGCACACAACGGTGCGGACCTCCCTCTTCCTTTCGGAAGAGTTCATCCTGATCATGGTTAGCTCACCCGGTTTCGGGCCATTCACGCGCTACATATGTTCGCCCTATTCAGGCTCGCTTTCACTGTGGCTCCCCACGGAACGTGGTTAACCTGCAGCATGCGCGAATACTCGCTGGCTCATTCTTCAATAGGCACGAGATCACTCCTTGCGGAGCTCTCTCTGTTTGTTAGCACGTAGTTTCAGGTACTATTTCACGGGGTCTTCCACCCTTCTTTTCACCTTTCCCTCACGGTACTCGTTCACTATCGGTCTTGTTTGGTATTTAGTCTTGGAGTGTGGTCACCCCAGATTCAACCAGGAGTTTGCCGTCTCCTAGTTTACTTAGGAACACTCTTCAAGTGTATATGGATTTCGCGTACACGACTTTCACGTTCTTTGGTTTTTCATTCCAAAAAATTCTGCTATCCATAGCCACCCTACTTATGAGGTCCTGCAACCCCCCGCCGAAGCGAGGTTTAGACTGATCCCTGTTCGCTCGTCGCTTACTAAGGGAATCTCTTACGATTTATTTTCCTCCGGGTACTTAGATATTTCAGTTCCCCAGGTTACCCGCCACTTGATAAATCAAATAGCTCCGTACCATTTCTAGTACAGGGATTGCTCCATTCGGACACCGCCGGATCAAAGCTTTTTCTCAGCTCCCCGACGACTTTCGCGGAGTTAGCGTCCTTCTTCGGCCAAACAAGCCAAGGCATCCTCCATCTGCATTAATTTACATACGAAATTGAAATTTTGTCTCTTTAATTAAAATTAAAATAAATAAAGATGCTGACCATTCTGGTTTGAATGATCAACGTCATGACAGTTTCTTCTCTTCACTTGTTAAAGAACAGTTTCGAGGACTTGCCTCGGAGCTTTTTCTGTACTGACAGAAAAAATTCCGAACTAAGTACTCAGTCTTGTGGACCCTAAGAGATTCGAACTCTTGACCTCTTCATTGCAAATGAAGCGCTCTAGCCAGCTGAGCTAAGGGCCCGGGTCTCTTATGGCGTATCGTAATTTTCAGTTATTTTTGAAATGGGTGTGAGGGATTGTGGCGTAACCATTACGGCACAATGTCATCTGTATTCCCGAACAGAAAGCCTATTATAAGGCACATCATTCAGGGATGCAAGTATGTAGTTAGGGGAAAACAGTTTACTACCCTCACAATACTCTGAGTATTTCGATACTACTGAGTCGAAAAAACAAAAGAAGCTGATTGATCAGCATACTGACAAGATCTTATAACAAAAATTATAGATTGACGTTCGAGTATTATATGTTTACTATACACATCGCTTACTCATCTAAACTGAATTGCTTAGTTTAAGATGAGTGCACTATTCTTGCCAGTGAGAAGAACTGGCAACGCACATTCACATACTTTCTGAATGCAATTACTTTTTGACAGGGGCTACATTTGTGGCATGCAAACAGCCTCAGACAGACTGCTGGATGAGCAGTACTGGACTGAGTGGCGTGCTTCAAACGTTAGTCTCTGTCAATGTCAATTTTTTCAACCATATTCACCCCCCGCCAAGAGGCGGGCTGGAGGAAACATGAAAACTGTCCAAAGTATCACAACAATTTGTCTGACGGCACTTTTGCTGTTAGCAAGTGCATTCGTGCCGGCAAAGGCAGAAGATCAGGCAGGAAAGGCGGCTAATTACGTCTACCTGCCAATTGTTGGTAAAGGATTCGGAGCTCCACCAGAACTGCAGTTTGTCTACACCATTGATAATGGTGATGCAGTCTGCATCTGGGATGCAGAAGATTACGACCCTGGGCTTGCTGCAGCAAGTGCGGAACCAAACAAAGGCACTTGCCTACCACTGACAACAAACACAGTCAGTGGAGTTGTTGCTATCCAGAGTTCGGAGGGCTCTGGACACTTTAACACCAGTGGCGTGGATGACACATACAAGATGTATGAGTCAGATATTCACACCAGGACGGTGTCTGTACCCATGATGAATACCCTGAACTTTGGTTCACTGCAACAAAACGGTGAAGACAATGGAAAAGTGACCATCAGCAAACAGATGGCAATCCCAGCTGGGCAGAGTTTTCCAGAATTAATGCGCCAGATACGAATTGCATCGTACATCAAGAAAATGGCTGACTCAGTCAAAGTCTGGCCTGTACATCAAGTTCAAGTGATGTACAGCCCGCCAGGAATTCCCAGTGATCCGATTTTTCTCTGGGAACACTGTATTCCCATGAAAGATCACTTCCAGGACGGGGAGGTAACATATGGGGCCATAACTGGCTGGCAAACAGACAGTCTAGGAACCATCTATGTCCAGATGGCTTTCTCAGAATGTCCACTTGCCACTGGCAAGTGGGTGCCCATTAGTTCCATCTGGGCACTCTCAGTTAAGAAGGGCTTGGCGAGTGAAAAACAGTTAAACCAAGTTGCACCACAGCCTGTTTCAAAACAGATGCAGGCACGGCTGCGAATGCCGACTGGTGAAGAAGTGATGGTTATTATTGAAGTCGCCGCTGTTGTAATCGGCGCAACGGTAATAATCCTTGCTGCACCAGAGGTAGCACTGGCCATCGGAGGCTGGATGCTTGTCGGTTACACACTGTCGACGGCAACTGGTCCTGCGCTCAACGAGCCAGACGATCCAAGCGGGACATGGCTTCCGCCGGTTACCCCACGCAAGTGATCTGTAATAATCTGTAAGTAAAGTACGTTCAGAAGTTTTGTGAAAATCCCAGGAGGAATACGTTCTTACGTTTCCTATCATCCCCTGGGATTTCTTGTTATGTGACGCAAAAAATCCCCGGGGATGATAGAAATACGGTGACGTACTTCTCCGGGGATTCTTGGTTACTTGTTAACTACCTTCTCTTTCTCCTTTTCCTCTGCTGAGCAGGGGCCCCCAGCACAAGTAGAGATGATGTTCCCAACAAGCATCCAGCCGCTCGCACCTGCAAGTACGGCTGCCACTTCTGGGAAGAGCACAATTATGACGATTGCCCCAATGACAACGACTGCAGCCGTCATTGCCACATTTGTCACGGTACTGCCCTGATACACAGGAACAGTAACGTGTGAGACAGTTGGGTCAGGCCCCAGGTCATCATTTGTGACGACATGACGCGCAACCGCATCAATCCACAGATTGCCGACAAACACCCACATACCACTGGCTGCTGGGCATTCACTTACGAGCCCCAGCTGGGCATATATATTGCCAGTAGTATGTGATGATCTCCACATATTGATCTGTACTGGTGTGTAGTCAAACCAGTACAACTTATTGACCTTCTGGGGGCAGAGGGTCATAACGTTTGTCGTTGGTGGGGTGTCGAGCCCCGCCCAAAGCAGTGTGCTTTGGTGGAGTGGCAACCCCATTATGGAGTTTTCTGCTGCGCGGATCAGGCCACCGGCCTGGCGCGCTTGCATAATTGTGCCCCTCGGGTCTGAGCCCAACGGTAGCATCTGGTACGCAGAGATCTGGATATTTCCAGACTCTGTGATTGCACTCGGGCTACCCAAGTTCAGTGTTGTTGATGGCAGCATTGCCACCTCAACAGTGATTTGGTCAGATTCCCAACCATGGGCTGTGGTTGGAGCAAATGTGCCTGGTACAGTCCTCACACCAACTGAGCTGACAAGCTCAGCTGGCACGCATTCCGCGTGCCCATCGCGACCCGGATCTTCCTCTGCATCCCAGCAGTTTCCACTGCTGGATGTGATCTGATTAATTTTGATTTCTGGCGGCGGGGGCGCCCCAAACAGATTACCAACAATTGGCAGGTAGACGTAATTAGCCGCCTTTCCTGCCTGATCTTCTGCCTTTGCCGGCACGAATGCACTTGCTAACAGCAAAAGTGCCGTCAGACAAATTGTTGTGATACTTTGGACAGTTTTCATGTTTCCTCCAGCCCGCCTCTTGGCGGGGGGTGAATATGGTTGAAAAAATTGACATTGACAGAGACTAACGTTTGAAGCACGCCACTCAGTCCAGTACTGCTCATCCAGCAGTCTGTCTGAGGCTGTTTGCATGCCACAAATGTAGCCCCTGTCAAATCGGGAGAAAGTTCTTATGAGAAGGTTGTTAACGAGCATCTAGAGAGCAGAAACTCCTCTAGTGCATCGCAGTGACGCACAGAAAAGTGATCTACTACTAGATCCCAATAACATTATTATACACCATTATGAGATAATTTGATACATATAGAATATGTATCACTAACTAAGAAGCCCTAGTTTGCGAAGTACCGCTTCGTTTTTCTGTGCGGTTGCTTCACCAAGTGTTCCTGCAGTTTCTACCACTGTCAGCAGTGGCTTACCACCTGAGATTTTAGTATAAAAGGCAATCTGTTCACTCAAAATATCCTGCACGAGCTTCTCTGGGGCAGCACTCACCCAGTCTGCCGAGATGACGAACTGACCAAGGTTGTACTTCTGTTCACCACCACCAAGTGTAAAACACACTTTGTTTGCGATGTGCACCTTGTGTGGACGAACCATGTGCCCTTTAACGCCATTTTTCAGTACTTTTGGATCTGAGAATGGCAGAAAACCGCCATACAAGAGACCCTCTTTATCTGCCAAAGCCTCGATATGTTGTTGAGAGCTAGCAGTTACCTGTTCCCAGGTACTCAGTGAAAGCTTTTCTTTAATCCAGTCGTTTTCTTCACTCGAAACAATACGGAACTCTTCGGCAGGAAAGGTCTCTTTGAGAGCCTTGAGCAGCTCTGAAAATTGAGGAAGTCTAAACCCTGCACCAACCACACCTAAGCGTACACCTTCGTTCAACTGAACACCTTCGTCACCACAAGCAATTACGTATATCATAGAACCGTATTATAACATGCACCAAGTAAAAACTGAAGCGAAAAGTGTTGAAATCCGTGTGGAAAACTATTACTGACCGTTTTCAGTCATGCTAATAATCGCCTGCAGATATGCTTTCATATCTTGTTCAACTTTTTGCCAATCGCCGTTTGCAGCGCGGATAGAGTTAAACAATAAATCCATATCAATGAGCAGCTGATCATCAGTGACGATCATTCGTTGTTTTGCCATATGCTTGGGTTCCTTATTTATACATTTCACCCTCAGAGGATGAAATAGGACTGAGACTCATACGTCGTTGCTGTGGATCAACACTCTCCACGTTAACGGTAACTGAGTCACCTTTTTTGTATTCTGTACTGGTATCTAGTTTACTTGAATGAATTAATCCATCAATGCCTGCTTCGACATTAACGAACACTCCAAAGGCTTCAACTCGAGAAACAGTGCCGGTAATACTCATACCGACTTCATACTTCTCGCCGATCTTAACCCATGGATCATCACTCAGTTGCTTGATAGATAAGTTGAGTTTACCCGTGCGCTCATCTGTGCCAAGAACTCTGATCTTTAAGCGATCACCCACCTTGTGATACTCTTTTGGATGCACAACCTTTTCCCATGAGATTTCTGAGATGTGAACGAGTCCTTCAACTTGACCAGCTGTTTCTTTGCCAGCTTCGTCTTTGAGAGGAACTTCAACTGTCACGAATAAGCCGAATGGCATAACGCCTGAAACGACACCTTCGTAGATCTCACCAGCCTGGACTGCTCCAAGTGCTTGTGACTTCTGTGCAATTTCATCAGCTTCTGAAACGTGACGCTCTGAGAAGATTAAGCGGTTCTTTTCACGATCAACTTCAATTGCTTTAACATTGATTGTCTTGCCACGCAGTGTTTGGTACTTACCGACAAGTGCTTTTCCGAACTGACTTGAAGGAACAAACCCACGAACACCATTGACGACAACAATTAAACCACCCTTGTTAACATCGACACCACGAGCTTCGAGAACTTGATCTTTCTCCATAGCCTCGGTGAAGTAGTCCCAACGAGAGTCCATTGCAGCTTGTTTGAGTGAGAGCATCACTTGACCGTGCAAGTTCTCTTCTGAGATAACAGTTGCTTCGATAGATTGACCTGGCTTGAGCGAGTTGATGTAGTCTCGTGCCATGTCGAACTCTTTTTCACTGACAATTCCTTCAGTTTTACCGCCGATATCGACAGTCAGAGCGCGCTTAGTGATTGCACTAACGGTACCAGTTACGGTAGCCCGTTTATGAGGTACAGAAAATTCCTGTCCTACTTGTGCGAGTAACTCCTCCATTGTTTGAGGTTTTGAGGTGGTTGACTTTGTTGCCATAGATACTACTTAGCTCCTTTCAAGAGTGATGTGTGGAGTATACCATAAGTCAGGCAAATGTGGAGGGGTGGGCTGCACCAGCTTGCGAAGCAGATACAGAAACGGTATGCTCAACGAAACGCTATGTTCAAAATAAATACCTTTACCAAAGCAGTAGTTGCCAACAAGACAGTGCTCGTTCGTGTCGACTTTAATGTTCCACTCAAAGAAACTCCTGAAGGCATAGTTGTTGCAGATGACAAACGGCTCCAACGCGCACTCCCAACGCTGCGCGCGCTCATTGAGAGTAACGCGAAAGTTATTCTTGTTAGCCACCTGGGTAGACCAAAAAGCCCCAGTGACACCAAATACTCACTTGCCCCGATTGCTCAGTACCTCACACACACATTACACCTGCCATGTTTATTCGTACCAGATACAGTTGGTGAACGTGCGACAGCAGCCGTTGCCGCTCTGCAACCCGGGCAAGTACTCCTGCTTGAGAACGTCCGTTTCTACCCTGAAGAAAAAAAGAACGATGCCCACTTTGCGAAACAGTTAGCAGGTTTGGCAGACATCTATATAAATGAAGCCTTCTCTGCCTGTCACCGTGCACACGCATCTGTTGTGGGAGTCACCCACTTTTTACCAAGCTACGCCGGGCTTGCGCTGACCGCAGAAGTCACTGCCCTAGCTGAACTGCTTGACACTCCGAAGCGTCCGTTCGTTGTTGTGCTCGGTGGAGCAAAGATTTCTGACAAAGTTGCTGCACTCAAGAACCTGAGTGGTATCGCCGACCTGGTGCTGGTTGGTGGCGCAGCTGCAAACAACTTCTTAAAAGCCGCTGGCTTTGAGATTTACCGTTCTCGCACTGAAGAGAACACTCAGTCTGACTCAGATGAACCAGACTACACAAAAGTGGCGCGGAACATTATGACAGAACACAAGACAGAGCGGGTCTTGAAAGATGGCTACATTCCACTGCCAAAGATTATCTATCCTATTGATGTCGTGGCCGCCCCAAGTATCGAGACAACTGATGCAGCAGCAGTGACTACAATAGATCTCTCACATGATATGCAAGATACCGAAGAGAACGTGCAGCTCGCGTACTTCGATATTGGACCAAAAACCCGAAAATTGTATGCAGCACTCATTGCTGAAGCTGGTACGGTCTTCTGGAACGGCCCGATGGGTGTCTGGGAAAACGATCTTTTTGCTGCAGGAACGAAGACCGTTGCCAGGGCAATTGCTGCAAACAGTGGCAAAACTGTCATCGGCGGTGGAGATACTCTCTCAGCCACACATTATTTACACACTGAACACAAATATTCATACGTTTCTGCAGCCGGTGGAGCTGCTTTGGACTTTCTTGGTGGCGCGAAACTCCCTGGGTTACAGCCACTTTTACAAACTGAGTACTAGTTGTATGCACATAGTTCGGAAGAAATTCGGCTTATCTCTTATCTGCCCCTTGACGCAGATATTTCGTTCTCTGTATTGTAAGTGTACGCACAGTTTTAGCGGATAGTTTTGTGTAACGAAATTTACAATGAATACAGTTCAACAAACCCCAACCACTTCTATACAACCAAATGGAGCTGTTTCAGCTGCACCAACGACGCTGCCTCCCGTTACACACACACCACCACAAGCACCTCAAAACTTCGCGCTTCCTACAGCTCCAGCAGTACAGTCTAGTGTTGTTACTGAAGCTGTTCCACAGATGCAGACACTCAGTCCTATTATGGAGACAGCTCCAGCAGCTGCGCCAGTTATAACGCAGCCTCCAATGCCAGAGATGAGTGCTGTGCCTCCAGTTCCTCCTGCTTCATTTGTCCCACCTGCTAAAAAAGGTCTTTCGTTTAAAACACTCATCGCAGTCGTCATTATGTTCGTCACCATTATTGGTGGAGGCGCTGCCTACTATCTTTCTACGCAGTCACAGGATATTCGTCAGCAGGCGTATGATCCAGGAAAGATCTGTACTACGAATGGTGGCAAAACCGATACTGGTGTCCTTTGTAGCTCGTTAGGAGAGAGTCAGTGTGCTGTTCATGCTGGAAGTGGTTGTAGTTGGGATGGTGCTAGCAAATGTTTTTGCGGCTCTGGTGGAAGCTCATCAGGTGGATCAAATATTATTTCAAAAACTTGTGGCAACTCACCACAAATTTGCAATACTGGAACTGCTGATGGAAAGATTGCAGTCTCAGAGTGTCGAGAAGATGGCTACACAGGAAATGAATGTCGTATTGGTTGTGGTTCACACCAAGTGAACGTGCCTGCGGGTGGCTGTGTCGGCGTTGGCATAACAAAACCAGCTTGTGGTAGATGGCAGGTTGACGTAAAAAATTCTCAGACAGGACAGATTCTATGTTCTGACTTCTCTTGTGAAGGAAGTGGCTGCGGTGGAACAACCCCGACAACACCTACTACATCTACACCACCAACTGCAGAAATATCACTCGGCGCTGCGAACTGTCTTAATACCGGAAAGTACACGGAAGGACAAACAGTCACCTTCAACGTAAAAGCAACAACAGGAGAGCCAAAGTCAACTGAGGTTGCCGTATTCATCGGCGTACTTGATGCTGCAGGCACAGCTCTCACTCAGATTGGTCCTGTTGGTAGCTCTTGCCTTGGAACTGCTGGTACTATTGCAGGACCTGCTGGAACTAATGGCTACTACTGCAAGATCCAGTCAAGTGACATGCCAATGAATGGATTTACTGGCAGTGTGTACTGGCAGAAACCGATTGCTGGCAAATACGTTGTCGTTGTGAACGCAGGTGCTTCAAATGGCATTAGTTGTTCAGGAAACCCACGCTGTACCTATAGTACCGACAGTGATTTTGCAAAAGTGGATTGTGGAAGTGGCTTCGTGAACTGTTCAAGCAACGACTGGCACAAGTTCGAGGTTGTCCCTGCAGCTCAGTGTTCAACTACACCGACGGCTACTCCTTCATACAAGATTTACAAGTGTGGTCAGACGTACCCTAATAATGAAGTTGGTTCAACCTGTGAAGCATTGACCACAACTATTGATGGGCCGAATAACACAATGATCTGTGCTAAATCTGAGTACATCACAGCGTGTAAAACACGTGCTAGTAACCCAAATGGAGCTGGTACTCTGGCGGATGCATGCTGTAAAGCTCCTGTCGTCACCACTGCACCAATGTGTATGAACATTACAGCTAAAACTGAGTCTGGCACTGTCTTAACGAAAGATTCAAAACTGCGTGTTGGTGACAAAGTAAACTTCACCTGTGGATCAGTTGCTGGAATCTCATACTACCAGTTTAAGGTCACTGTAGACGGACAAGCTCCAACAACAGAGTTTGTAAAAGGCCCAGTCTCTAAACTCTATACCGTTACAAAACCACTGCCATTAGACGCAGAGTGCACAATTTGTAGAGGTACGACACAAGATACCTGTTACTCATTCGGAAAGTAAGTTGAACCATGCTAAAACACATAACAGAACCACAAGCTCAGTATCAAAAACAAGGAATGCCTGCCATGCCAGCTCAAGTTTCTCCGAGTAGTGCACCACTCCCTTTCAATAAACTGCCACAAAAAAGCAAGTTTAGTATGAAGGTTATCGGTGGAGTTATTGGTTTAGCCCTTGTGCTTGCGGTTGGTGTTGCTGGGATCATGACGGCTCAGAAACAAAAGCAGTTGGGGAATACTGCGGTTGCACCAAATGCACCAGAGTCTCAACCATCTGCGAACTATACTGCCCCAACAGGTGTGAACTGTGGTTTTTGCTCTGGGAGTTGTGTTGACATGAGTAAAGTAAGACCAGATTCTTGTTCAAAGATTGCTGATCCGTCTGGATATGCTTGTGTGACGACCAGTGATAACTTAAATTGTATTAAAATTCAACAGACGGCCGCGTGTGTTATGTCGCTGAGTGTTCTAGATGTTGGAAAAGCGACCTGTACTCGTAAAGATGCCTATCTCATGACTACGAACGGTGCTTCAGCAAAAGTGCTTACTTGGACTGATCCTATTGTACCGGGAAGTATCATTAAGTACGTCATCACTGTTGATTCAACCGACGCGACAAAGAACGGAGTTACCTTAACTGATACTCTCGATCCTAACCTCACGTTTGATAAACAGATTGCCACCACAACAACGGGAGCAAAAATTACTCCAAGTACAACTAATCCTAAATTGTTAACTATCACCTTGCCAGCTTTTACTTCAAAAAGCACTCAGACAGTTGCTTACACAGCAAAGTTAGCAGATGTCAAGCAACCTATTCCTTTCAAGAACATGGTTACCGTTACTAACGATGGCACTGGTGCTGCTGGAGCAGCAGTAAGCGCATGCTCAATTTCATTAAAGAGTGTTGCCGTCGGTACTGCTGCCTGTACTAGCAAGACTGCCTATAGAATGACAGGCACCGTTGAATCAACACTTGCTAATACTGCATCAATTGTTCCTGGTGAAGAGATCTACTATCGAGTCACTGTAACTCCTTCCGGCACAACAAGTGCACCAGTGCAGTTTAAAGATATATTGCCAAAAGGGATCTCCTTTGTATCTGTAGTTTCGCCATCAGGGTTGGTTTTGAATCCAAAGGTAGAAACAAACGGGAGCACCACTCTCACTGGGTCATTAGGTATTATTGGAATCCCTAATCAGCAAGGTAAAGTACTTCCCTATGTAGTAGTCTATAAAGCAAAAGTTGCTGCGGCTGCACTTCCAGGAGATTATAAGAACTCTGCCAGCGTCTTGACTGGAAGCACCTCTCCATCAGCATGTGCAGCACTTACTCTCAAAGTCCCACCAAATGGAGTAGCATCTTGTGTCTCTAAGACTATGCACTCTGCTCCAATTAGTGAGGGCAAGACTGATGAGGCTACTAGTATTAAAGATGACACTGCACTTGATCTAGGTAAAGAGTTCTACTATCGATTCAAGCTGACAGCTAGCAGCTTGACCGCTGGGAAAGTGCTTATCAAAGATGTAGTACCAAATGATCTTGAAATTGTTGACAAGATGTCGTTTGAAGGTACTGATAATACACTCACCAAGTCTCTTGCAGCGTTCAAAGACACGCAAGTACTTGAGCTCAAAGTACGTGTCAGAAGTACTGCTAAGCCATCTACTGTAGTTACTAATACAGCATCAGTTACCACCTACAAAGCTGATGGAACAACTGCACTTGCGGCTGCAGATCTTTGTGAATCCTTCTTCAAAGTTGCTGAGTACAGCTGTAACACAAGTTGTACCAGTGATGCACAGTGTAAGACTGCAAACAACGACTATGTCTGCGATGCAGCTTCACAAAAGTGTCGTGCAGCAGACAACACGGCTTCAGAGTCTTGTGAGCACAGAACCTTTGCTTGCAACACAAACTGTGACTCAAATGAGCAGTGTAGTGGATACAACTCCAACTACAAGTGTGCAACAATCAGCACCAGCTCAAATGATATTAAGCGCTGCAGATTGGCAAGTAATGAAGGTGCAGACAACTGCCAACCACCAGCAACTTCAGTACCACCGACAGCTCCACCTACAGCAACACCTGCAATTGCAACTGCAACTCCAACCGTTGGCTGCAACCAAGCCTGTAAAACAAATGCTGACTGTACAAACAGCGCACATGTTTGCTACACCGATGTTTGTCGCCTCGATGGGAACGTTGAATCAACTTCATGCTCCTACCCAGTGGCAGAGGTTCAACCAACACTTCCTCAAGAGCTTCCACAGACTGGTCCTGAAGATTGGATCAACTGGCTGAAAGCAGGATTGGTCACCCTAGGAATTGGAGCAGCACTTCTCCTCTTACTCTAGGCTTCCAAATGAAACCAACAAAAAGCCCCTCAAATGAGGGGCTTTTTAGTAGTTATTAACAGTGCGCATACTAGGACTCGAACCT
>CAYMVN010000032.1:0-7951 GCA_964394125.1 uncultured Pseudomonadales bacterium
TCTGCGTATTGGTGGTAGGTCGCGGCGTGTAGCCAAATCATCGTTTGAAGTCGAGGTTCCCGACCGAGATTGTCACCCCGAACGCATTTCTACTTCTGCCAGCAGAGACAACAAGACAGGGGTACTGGAGTGACCACTGCAAGAATGCGTAATCAAGCAGTGAGCCAATAGAAGAGCGACCACCTGAAAATATATCGAGCCGATCGTTCGCCCGGAAGGCAATACTGCTGCGCTGGCTTTCTGGCGCATAGGTGAAGATAAGTGAGGCAACAAGTGTATCTTGGCGGGTGATAAAGATGCTGTACACGTCTCTGCCCTTTTCTGTCTTGGTAGTAAACCACTCTGGTGAAGCCAAAACTTCGTACGACTGATTGGTCATTTTTTCTGTGTAGTATGGAAGCCACTTCAAAAAGTCTTCTTGTGTCATCAGCTTAATTTCTTGTTTTAAGCCAGCTTCTGCTAGGAGCTGTGCTGACTTACTGACAAAACTCCTGAGCGATTTACTCTTGAGCTCACTTACAATGTCTTTTGTGTGTGCGGGGAAGAACCAACTAATTTTTTCAGGACGAAGAATACCATGCGGTGCCAAATCAAATTGACGATTCATACGGAAGGAAGACCCTTTCAATTCCTGGTGATGCATACTGTTTTTCAACTTGTTCTGCGGTAAGTGAGTTCGTGTAGACTGCCAGTACTAGCTCTGTGGGACTGCTTGGGCGAGTTACAAAACACGCACAACTAGCTGCCGGATCTTCTGGAAGTGGTAGTGTTGTAAAGATTTCTTCATCAGCGATGAACCGTGGTGTGTAGAAGTTTGTTTTAAACTCTAAGTACCCGAGTGTTGTCTCAGCCCCGAATGCGTTGTACGAGCGGCCGCCGCAAATAACTGAGACGTTTTTTTCACAGAGTGTGCGAATAAAAATAAAGTCGATCAGTGAACCCAGTGAACTATTCGATTGTGAGGAGAGTGATAAAAACTCACTGGCTTTGAACGCGAGTGTGTAGGTGCCGTTCAGTTCTGTGATGATGCCACTGCCAACCATGGTATTTTCTTTATAGAAAAATAACCCGTGTACGGTTTTTCCATCGGCTGTGCGTTCGTCATACCACTCGGGTTTTGCCAAGACATCGTGGCGTAGCTCTCTCATCTTTTCTGTGTAGTAGGGCAACCACTTAAGGTAGGTTTCTTTAGTAATGGGTGCAAAGGTCCAAGTGATGCCGTGCGCTGCCATGTGTTCATCTGCTTGAGAAAGAAACTTGCGGAGCGACTTGCTGCGAATAGCTGCAAGGCAGTTCTCACGATCACCAGTAAAAAACCAGCGCACACGGTGTGGACGGGAAAACCCAGTCAATTTAAGTGTGCGCTTCATACTACTTTGTTGCATTATTGAAGAACAACACTTGATAATTCTGGAAAAAGTAAATACAAAAACTCACGTGCTGCGTGTCTCGACTCACCTTTGTATGGCAAATCATGAATTGAGAAACCTGGGGACTGGTTCACTTCGATAATACGATACGTGTCTTGATTCTGCTCTGCTTGAATATCCTTACTCATAAAATCTATACCGGCAAATTCTAAACCAGGGAAAGCTTGAATAGCTTGCAGTGCAATTTTGTTAACACTTTCATGCACTTGATCAGTAAAATCAATACTGTCCCCTCCAGTTGAAATATTTGAATTCTTTCGTAAGTACACGACTTCATCAAGTTTTGGTACATCCGTCACTGATCTGCCATTTTCTTTAAGATGGGTCAGTACATGGTCATCAATTCTGATGGCACAGAGTGCTTCTGATGGATCATCGACTCTTCGAGGATCGCTGTTTTTTATTGCGATGAGTTCTTGAATTGTTGAGTGACCATCACCAGTTACATTTGCTGGAATACGATAGATAACGCCAATAATTTTCTCTCGTGTTACTAAGATGCGGTACTCATTTCCGGTAAATGTTTCCTCTACCATGACACCTGCGAACTCCTCAAATGCGGTCTCCATACATGCTTTAACAGCTGCAGTGAAAGAAGTAAGATCTGTTATGCCCAAATAGACTGATCTCCCTTGTGACATGTTAGTCGGTTTAACTACTAATGGTTTTTGAAGTGAGTTAAAAACTGTCTCGTAGTATGATTCTGGATCTGAAGGTAGGATCGCGTACCCTTTTGTGACAGCAAGTCCTGCATCAAGCAACAGACCTTTCCCAATTGATTTGTTCCGTGTTGCGAAGTGAGCAATACAACTTGTCTGAATAGGATCTTGAGCCATGAAGTAATTTTTTTTACCGTTGTACGTAAGCTCAATAATATTTGTGCTCGGAATGGCTCTCCAAGCAATACCGAATTTCTCTGCTTCAGTCAGCACGAGAATGGGGCTTCGAGTAATTTTTTGCCAATTTGTAAGTCCGGTTGGTGTTGATCGAGTGTAATTGTGCATAGCGTATTATACTACTGACTGCAAGTTCTCTGCATCTGTTTGAAAAAAAACACTGGGTTGTGCGCAGTAAAGTAGCAGCAACGCATGAGCGTGTTCCATGTCTTCAAGTGAATCTGACTCATTTCTTTTTAAAATGCCACTCTTTGCATCAAAATACGATGCTATTTTCGTACTGATTTCTTCTTCAAATGGACATGCTACTTTTGCAAGAAAATAACAAACGAGTATCTCAACGAGAATATCAATATTACAATGTTCAACATATTCAGAGAACTGTGACTCAAAAAAAGAAAGGTACGGGCGTATTCTAGTCACTGCCTGTTCAGAAAGGAAGTTTTGATAAAATCTACTCTCGTTAATACTAAGATGCGTGTATGTATACAGCTGGTCAAACAGTTTCTCATCTACTGCTCTTTCAGTTGTTGGAAAGCACTCCGAAACTTGCTGGTACAGAATCGTATTTTGATGCATATTTCTTATCTCATTGACTTGAAAAAAAGTGTTAACGTAGAGAACGGGATGAATTTTTAAGTGCTCGATTGAATAGAGCTCAGTTTCCCAGGAGAATTCTTGGTATTTTGGAATAAGAGAGCTCAACAGAGCGCGCTGAGATTTTGTTAGGAACTGTGAACAGGAATACAGTGTGTACAGTGCTTCAACTGCAGAAAAGTAGAGCCGTAACTTGGGGTGTAGTTTGTAGTACTCATTCCTTCGGAGAATCCGTGCGTATTCAACTGGGTTTTTTCGTATTGGCCCTCGGATAAATACTTCATCAATCACAGGAGAATCAGTAATCGAATTTAGTGCGTTTGCTTTTTCAAATAGTGACGCACCTTGGCTCGCAAAGAAATCCTCCAGTAGTACAGCGTACTGTCGTTCGCCTGTTGCGCGAAACATTCGCACTGCATAGTGGAAGCGATTCTCTGGCATGAACGAAGCACAACTGGAATCGTATACCAACTTCATTGTGTGTGAGAGTGACAGGAGTGAATTATTCATGCAGCGAGGTGAGTACGTATCTTAAAATCTCTCCAGCAACATCCCGTGGTGTGCCTTGCATTGGGAAGTGATGCATTCTCAGACCTGGTGAAGCGTTGACTTCTATAACACCAGCTGACTTTTGCTCGCTGATTGGTTTTTCGAGTGAGTCGCACATCATGTCGATGCCGATGACGTTGAGGTCACAGACCCGGGCGATACGCTCAAAGAGTGCTCTGTTTTCTGCACAGACGGTGTCGGTCACGTCCCAGGCTTCTCCACCAGTCGAAAGGTTGGCAGTTTTTCGTAACAGCACTTCTTGTCCTGCCGAGGGAATTGTTTCGAGTGTGCAGTTTTGTTCGTGCAGATACTCAAGCACTGTGTCATCTACAATAATGAGGCTTAGGTTACTTTGGTGTCCTGCTCCGCGCCACGGGTGATTATTTTTTTCGGTAATGAGCTCTTGAATTGTTGCTGTGCCGTTGCCGGTAACGTGCGCTGGCTTGCGATATGCTGCAGCAACAAACTGAAAGTTCACACAGACAATCCGATACTCAGTGCCGTGGAGCATCTCTTCAAAAAGCACTTTCCCCTTCTCTTGTGCGGAAAATTTTTGGGCAGCTTCTGCAGCAGTCTTGATGCCGACAACAACCCCATTTCCATGACTCTCATCCACCGGCTTCATGACGAGGGGAAAGGTAAGCGCAGCAAGTTGAGCTAGATCTGCAGCAGTTTTAACGGTACAGCCGCGCGCCGTTGGCAAGTGAAAGTGCTGTAAAATTTGTTTGGTGAGTGGCTTTTGATCGGCAATTGTTTTACCCACTGACGACTGCAGTGAAGTGCGAGAACCTCTGGTGTACCACCGCTTGCCATCTTTCTCCATGAGAATAAGATCATCGGTTCCAAATGTAGTGCAGGTTATGCCGAGTGCTTCAGCGGCAGTAAAGAGGATCCTTGAGCTTGCATTGAGGTGTGTCATAGCATCCTTTGTAGGGTTTCAAATTGATTTACTCTACCAAGCTCAGTAACGTGTTCACGATATGTGTCACTTTCGTTAATGAAAGTGGGCACTTTTAGTTCGTGTTGTGGCACTGTGGAAGTAAAGTTAGGCAGTTCTTCGATAGCCAGTCGGCCCCAGTACAGTTGTCTGAGGTCGTGACGCTCATCGAGCACCCACTGCCACATTGTAATGGCACCTTCCAGATAGCAAATACCTCTGGTAAACGCGCCTGGTTTACTGGTATCGGTTAAACCTCGTTTTACTTTCACCGTGGTGTTCCAACTAGTTTCTGGAGATCTGCCAAGGCGAATTAAGGTGTCGTACACGGTGGCAAAGGAGTGTTGTTGTGCTAGGTAGGCAGCAAGATATGAAAAGAAGGATTTGTACAGCCGTTTGTCCGCGCGAAGTAGGTGCGTGTGCAGGTTGGCGAGGCCTTCTTCTGTGCTGCGAATCACAGTCTCGGGGCTGACGTACTCTGACCACTCTTGTAGCCGGTGATTCATATTTCTCAGCACGTGCGTTTCTAGCTCGTGGCGTAACAGATCGGTCAGTTGTGCCGCTGAGTAGACAATCGGCAGCTGAAAGTAGATTGCCTTCGAAGTTACTTTGCAGCGAGAGACAAGGTTCTTTTCAAAGTACACGAGGAGCGGTTCCTTACACGCATAGAACTCATTGAAGGCGGCTATTTTTTCTTGAATGTACTCTACAGTAACGCGCTCTTCAACTTTGGGAATTGGCGGGAGAGAGTTTTCAGTTACCATTGCCAGTGCATACTCGTACACTGCCTGATTGGGTTCGCCCCACTGCGTGAGTTCCGCTTGGGTGGTTTCTGCTTGATACGTGAACTGCGGATTATACGAGTGATCCGCAAGAAACTTTTCTTTTTCTGCCAGTAAGTTTGTTGGCTTCACTTTAATGAGGATATTCATTACTGATTCTCTCCCACTAAAAACCCTGACAAGTCATTGCGTCCAATCTCAACTTTGTAGGGAGATTTATCGAGACGCTTCAAGACAACCATTGCTGTTTTTACCTTACGTTCTTTGAGACGGAAGTAGACCTCAACAACCGGTGCCTTCGACTCATCTTTTTCTGTTTGGAACCACAAGAGATCATTGGTGTTGATTAAGTGTAAGTCTTCGGCCAGTGCGCGAGAAATTGCGCTGCGGAAGCGGCCGGTGTTGAGCAGTGCTTCAGTTTCGTGCCGCTTTTTAGTAACTTCATTTTCATACACATACACTTGAGTTCGAGGTGGGACGATGAGCAAGCCGTCTTCAGCTTTAATTTTATCTGCAAAACTTTCTGCAAAGAGCGCTTGGCCAATTTTTACGCCGTGTTCCGGGTTGAGTACTTGGAGGTCGCGAACTCGCTCAAGCCGTCTTCTCAGGCCTGCGCCATTCGCAAGTTGAATTGATAGCCCGGGGTTGGCATTCAGCTCAACAATGAGTGGACCATCCGCTTCGCTAATAAAAAGATCGACACCTGAAAACATGAGCCCGGCAACTTGTGCAGCTTCAACTGCAACTTGTAGTGCTTTCTTCCACTGAGGAATCTTTATTCCGTTGAGCTTGCGTTTTCCTTCTGCCAGTGTGTTGATGGGAACACCATTTCCAGTAATTCCTTTGGTGGTGATACCAGTTGCGATATCAATACCGACACCGATTGCTCCCTGATGCAGGTTTGCTCTCCCCTCTGATTCTGCAGTCGGCAGTCGGAGCATCGCCATGACCGGAACTTGATTGAAGACAATAATGCGGACATCAGGCGTGCCTTTGTACGCATACTTTACGAAGACTGGATGAATTGGAATACGCTCTTCAATAATAATATTGTGATTCGAGCCGTAGGTACTGTACTGACCGTCCAAAATATCAAAACAGTGCAGTTTTATTGCATCAAGTGTCCAGATATCGCCGGTGGTCTCTAGCCAAGTGCCATCTTTCTCGTTTCTTGAGCGGAAGATAACAACACCTTTGCCTGCATTGCCATCTGTTGGTTTAATAACAAAGTTCTTTTCAAGTGTCTGCCACTCAAACTCGTTGATGTCTTCAATTGAGGTGAGAATGCCGTGGATTTTGGCGGTCGCAATCGCGTTGTGTTGCAACAAAATTTTTGTTGCGTACTTAGAACTACAAAAACTTTTTGATTGCGAAGAGTTCAGCGCACAGTACTGTTGCTGGCGAGCATTCATGCCGAGGATATCAGTTGATTTAACCATACTGTTATGACTCAATTATTGTGCGGAAACGAATATATTCAAGTAAACGAAGTCCTTGATACTTACCCACGATGATGTTGCCAAGTGCGACGAAGATGATCGTCAGCTCTGGGTTTAAAAGGACTGTTTGTTGTAAACCTTCCCAGCCGATGAGCAGTGAACAAAATACGGCAATGAAGAGGGTTTCGAGTGTTAGCTGTACTGCCTGTGACTTAGTACTAGAAAGCTGTGTTTCCATAAAGTTTTCCATGAGCAGAATCATGATGAGCAGCGGAAAGATGTTAACACCAATAATTGCGTTAAATCCGGTAATCGATGCAGTGATGAGCAGCAGCAAAATGATGAGTGAAACACCAGAAATAAGCAGCGCGGTGCGTGGCAGATACTGCAGTTTCAGTTGTTGAGTAATTGGTCTGAGGAGCATAGTAGCCAGTAACACGACCACAAAGAGCAGTACGCCAGTGCTAATACCGGTTGACACGAACGCAACTGCGAGAACAGCTGGAATGTAGATACCAAAGCCCTGAAGACCAATTAAGTGCCGAGATGCAGAGATAATTGCAGTAATGGCAGGAAAGAGAATGATAAGCACCACGATATTTGCTGGTAAACCACTATCAATTGCCTTGCGAATTGCGTGTTGCAGGACGTTATGCCAACTGAGCGGCTCTGCTGGATGCTCATCGAGGTAGGCCGCGAGCTTACTTTTCTGTTTACCTGTTGTCTCGGTAATATCTTGATCTCGTTTTGCTTGAATTTTTTCTTCAACAATTGCGGAGGCTGACGCTTCTGCACTCGGGGTGGCTGGCTCAACCAGAATAAGCGGAACTTCAGTGGCTTGTGCACTCGGCGTAGCCTGTGCAGCAACTGGGGTGAGTACCAGAGTAAAAAGGGATAGGAGTACAACGGCAGATGCCAACAATTTCATAGTGTGTAGTATACCCTACTTCTGTCACTAAATGAAGATTTTAATAAGTGGCTGAATGAATCCAATTAATGCAGAGATGAACATAACAGAAAAGAACTGATTAAACGGTATTCCAAACAACTTCATGGCAGTAATTTCGAAGCCCGGAACGAGGTAGAGTGCCAAAAAGATGAGGATAGTGTTGAGCACTGCCGAGAACAAGCCTAACGTAACAATGTTGATAGGTAAAAAAAGCACTTTCAGAATGGGCCGCACTAACCCAAAGAGAATAGAGATAACCACACTAGCGATGAGTAGTGTCAGCCAATTGGAAAACGAGATAGTGGGCAGCAACCAAGCAAGGAGAAATAAGGTGATGGCGGTGCGAATAACTGGTCGAAACATACTGTAAGT
>CAYMVN010000032.1:7961-11716 GCA_964394125.1 uncultured Pseudomonadales bacterium
GTATACACCACAGGTTGAGTATGAAAAACAGCCACCCTTTTGGGGTGGCTGTAGTCTAGAGCTAACGAATTAGCTTGAAATGAAGAAAATAACTGACACGTTGTACTTTGAAACACCTTGAGAGAGCTGACGGCGTCACTTAACTGTGTCATGCCATCGTCAAATGTTTCTCCTGAGTAAAAGAAGTCATAGAGGTCTGTTGAGAAACATCTTGAGACACCCTCGAAGTTTGCTTTTTCATACAACCTGACGCTGAACCCAGGCTTTACTTTCAGTGCACTAAAGTTGTTATCTGCATCGCTGTACTCAGCTAAATTTGCATAGCTGCCAGTAGTGAAGTTCCAACTTTGCCCTGCGCACTTCCAGTGTTGGTAGCCTGTGACGGGGTTGCCTTGCAATGAAGGACACATTCCTTGATCAGCATTACAAGCAGTTGTGTGTGCGTTATACCAGCTGCTTGCAAGCGACTCACCAATAGAGTTGAATGCAACAACTTTAAAGTAGCTCCCCCATTGGCACGAGGCAGCTTTTTTGTATGTTGTAACATTCTTACCAACAGTCGCGTCCAAGATCCAGCCATTGGGATAGTCCCAACGAAGGATCTTGAATCCACTTTCATTGTCACTGTTGTCTTTCCAACTCAAAGTGAAGTCTCCTGCACTCATTGCTGTCTGCACAAGACCACTGGGAGATGTCGGCGCTTTTGCAGCACTTCCACACAACTCACAGGCAATCAGTGGCAAGTAGACAAATCTCTTTGGGTGCACAGTGGTGTCTACCAGGTAGAGATCAGCTGATCTTGTCCATTGCGTACTCAGTCCGTTGTTCTTCATTGCACGAACGCTCCAATAGTAGTGATTTGGAGACATCTTCCGACTCAGTGGATCAATAGTGAGCTGAGTCGTAGTGACAGTTATTATTTCTGAATTTGGAACGTCCAGTGCCAGGTATACCTGGTAGTAGTCCGCCCCAAACACTTTCTGCCACTGCAACGTAAACGGTGTAGTGTACTCGATTGTTTGAGAAACGGGCACACTGATTACTGGAGCTTGCGGCCAGATCAGCCCATTGGGCCAGCCACTGCAGTTCTCATTATTAAAGACATCAATGCGAGAAATAGTGCCTTTAATAGGAGCGAATGTGTCTCTATAGCTCAGAGAAGTTAAGTCTGGGTAACCTTGACTAGGAATACAGATGTGTCCGCCTGTGTCGTCTGTATTTTCATACAGAAGTGACGAGAGCCCCTTCGCGGTACCCACAGCAGCAATCGCATCATTCCATGTTGTATCTGTGAGGACGTGCTGGCCTTCCGAAAGAGTTATGTACTTTCCGTTACAACCAGTTTTACTGTACACTCTCAGACCGACATCAACTGCTAAATTGTAACAGCTTGCGCCATCACCAAAATCATGTGGCAACCACTCTGAGCACGTCTTAGTGGTCCTAACAAATGAGAATGATGTGATGCTGTCGTTCAGTGACATTTCCCTGTACGCATACAGAGCGTCATCTGTTCTGTAGTGAATTCCATCGAGACAAAGTTCTCCCCCAGCAGGCGTTTTGTCATTGTCGTAGACAATTGCCCAGTATCCTGGTGAAATAACTACTGAGGAAATTCTGTCATTCCACTGTGTTCCAGCAAGACTATGGTACCAATCTGCTTGTGAGTCATATGGCAAATCAAGCGAGTCTCCTTGGCAGTTCTCTTCACTAAAAACCCGCATGCCACTTTCTGGAACGTTCAACTTACATGTTGTCGCGGGGTCTGTTGCATCGAAGACGGAGAGCTTACTTGGAATTGTCCAGACACCATCAAAACCATACTCGGCACATGCCGCGTTGACTCTCTCGCTCTTTACACGCCAGTAGTACTCACCAATTGGAACACTCAACTGTGTGCTTGTTCCAAAAGTATTGAAGTCGTACACAGTGGTCGTAAAGCCAGAACTCGCTGACAGCTGGAATCTGTAACCAGTTGCGTTTGCAGATTCTTGCCACTCAAACCTGATAATCGCTGTCGACTCAGGGTTGATCGTGACAAACTCATTTTCTCCTGGAGAAAGTAGCGCTGTGTTTTTAGGATACTCGCAGATGATCTGCGGATTCTCAGGAGTTGCACCAGGAGTGGAGTTCGGTGTGGGTGTAGCTGGTACTGGTGTAGCCGTTGGCGCAGGGCAGGAATCAGTGAGCTGAGCCCACTCAATTCTGTCTTCCCAGCCAATGGAGTTGAGGTCTTTGATGGAGCCTTGCAAACATGCTCGGTCTCCATTTCCATCGTTCTCACTACTAATCCTCAGTACCTTTCCATTTGGTACAAAAGCAGACTTCTGTCTACTTTTCCCTGGACCGTTACTGTCGTGTTGACTGAACCAGGAGATCTCTCCTGTGCAGTCAGACTCTGACCAGAAGTACGCCCACGAGTTATCAAACAAACCAATGTTGGTACAACTGAGTGGAACGGGAGTCGGTGTTACACTTCCTCCCCCACTGCTACAGTTGTAACTCTTTGTCTTGTGAGGATTTGGAAAGTGCTGAGACCAAATCCAGTAGTTACCCGCATTGTCCCAAATCTCCATACCAAATTCTAGGTCTCCATCTTGTACAGTAATATCCCCGCACAAGTTGAAGGTGTTGGCATAAGAAGTAGGCTGCGCACTACTACCAGCTGAGTACCATCCACTCTGTGTTTTCACAGAGTAGCGGACATCTTTAACTCCACTTCCACCAGTATCACTAGCTCCAGAGACACTCAAAAAGGCAGAGCCTCCTGAGATGTTGACTGTGAAGCCTGTGGCTGTGGGAGGTGTGGTGTCGTTTGGGGCACAGGGATCTGTTGCCACTGCAGAACTTTGAACACTCCCCGCCGGACAGACAAGAGACGTACTTTTTTCTGAGTGACTAACTACGAGTGCCTCTGCAACAGCGCGGTAGCTGTATTGTATCGAGCTACCACTCTCTGTTTTTGTGGCATACCACAGCTGCGTGCTTCCACCGCCATCAAGGTTCATCGCATTCTTTACAAAGCGATACTTCATCCGTTCTGCGACATCCCATATCGTGAGACCTGCACTCGCTGGTGCAACAATAATGACAATCTTGCCATCATAGGTGACACCAATAGCTGTCCGTTGAACATCCTCATCAGATGCTGGAGCAATAGAGTTGCAGTTTGCAACTGCAACAGTGTAGTTAGTGCTCGTGACAATCTGTACGCCATCTCTTACAAGCTGAGGACAACCGCCAAACGCATCAATTGATTCAGGATTTTGAGTCAACGACTGAGTCAACATCTGAATTCCGAGTATTGAGCGGTCTTCAATGTCGACACTCGACCCGTTCCCTCGAATGATCATCGAAGGTGCGCGGTACGAGTTCCCATCATCATCACCAACTGTCCCCAAGTCATCTTTTCCATATTTATCCAAGCCTCCATCAATCCGTAAACCGTTGATAATAGTAAGACCTTGCGGACCGTGGTGTGCATAGGGCAAGTTCTCATTCCCAAAAAAATCGCTGTTGATGACCACAACTGCTTTTGGATAGCGTGCTGCAAATTCATCAACACGTGCAACTGGATAGCCAGAATGTGAAGTATCATCACAGCCTGGTCCAGTTTTACTGAACGTGATTCTGTTCACGTCTCTGCAGGGGCCAAAGACACCTTTGCGGTCAAACCCATACGGGACTGCCACATCAAAAGTGATCTCAGGCCGAGCGGCATCAATCACAATGTATTGAATATCTCCTTCACAGAC
>CAYMVN010000033.1:0-5545 GCA_964394125.1 uncultured Pseudomonadales bacterium
GTATTTCAAGACTAGTCGAGTACAAACACATCGAACTTGCGATTGCAGCCTGTAAAGAAACACGTTCACTGCTCATCATTGCTGGAAGTGGCCGCGCGCGCGCGGCACTTATTCGTGAGGCAGGTACGACGGCCTGTTTCCGTGAACCAGCAGAGTCACTGGCAACAGTTCTTACTCGTGCCCACCAGACAGGAAAAAACTGTATCTTCTGGGGAGGGTGCAGTGAGAGTGAAAAAACAGAACTGCTTGTACAGGCAGAAGCGGCCCTTATGCCAGGCAGAGAAGACTTCGGGATTGCAGCGCTTGATGCGCTCGCGCACGGCACTCCCTGCATTATTTCTGGAGAAAGTGGTGTTGCCGAAGTACTGACAGAAAATACTCACGCAGTTTTTATTCCTTCTCAGACAGTAGAATCAGTTGTTATAGCTCTTAAAAAAGTGCGAAAAATACAGTTTTCTCGTGAAGTTCTACAGAAAAAAGCTGCTGAGTTCAGCACAGAACACTTCTGCAGCAAATGGCAAAAATTCATATAATTGATGATATGATAGACGGGTTATGTTAAATTACGAAACTCAAAAACGTGTACTCGATATCTTAGTAGCTCTGGCGCTCTTCTTACTCTTCTTGCCGATCTGGGTGATTGTTCCACTGCTTATTCTCCTTGATTCTGGTGGTCCGGTTATTTTTAGTCACCGCCGTGTTGGCAAGAATGGGAAAGAGTTTAACCTGTATAAGTTCCGCTCAATGGTACCGAATGCCGATGAGATCTTGCACGCTAAAAACTCAAAGTTACTTGAAGAGTTTAAGAAAAGTGACTGGAAGATTAAGAATGATCCGCGAATTACTAAACTCGGCAAGATTTTGCGCTCGCTCACTATTGATGAGTTCCCACAGCTCTATAACGTATTTACTGGCGAGATGAGTATGGTTGGCCCACGGGCATATGTTCGCAAAGAACTTGACGAACAGACAGCTCGATACCCAGAAACAAAAAAGTACATTCAGCCAATTTTATCAGTCAAACCAGGGATCACTGGGCCATGGCAAACAGGCGGCAGAAATGAAGTGCCGTTTATCGTGCGCGCTAAGATGGACGCCGACTACGCACTGCACCAATCACTCATTAGAGACCTAGTCATTTTGCTTAAAACACCACAGGCTATGATCTCTAAGTGGTAGTTTCGGGTGGTGAAAATAAACACATTTGGTATACTGGATAGCTATGGAAGAAACACATCTTGAGTCAGTAGTAAGCGAAACAGCAGACAAAATGGAGTCTGCTCCAAGCGTACAAACACCCAAAACAAACGTGCCTTTTTCGCTTCGCAAAAAGATCTTTATTGGGATTGGTGTTTTTCTCCTACTCCTCCTCAGTGTTGGTGGGGTGCTTGCTTTCAAGACCTACACTACCCTTAAAAAACTGCAAGGTGAAGTTGCTGTTGCAGAAGCACTGGGCAAAGACACCTATGCGCTCCTCAAAACTCAGAACCTTCCTGCTGTGCAGACAGCACTCAACACGCTAGATACTCAGCTCCAACAGATAACCGCAACCTATTCAGAGCTCTCATTTTATAATTCAGTGCCGTTTGCGCGAACGTACTATCAAGATGGGACACACGGCCTAACAGCTGCTGCAGCAGGCCTTTCTGCTGCTAGACGCTCCGTTGCTGCTGTCACACCGTACGCTGATGTACTGGGATTCTCGGGCGAAGGGAGCTTCACTGGCGGTACCGCAGAAGAACGTTTGAAGTTAATTCTACAAACACTTCAAAAAGTTACTCCAGAAATTGATGCCATCACAGCCGACATTGAGCATGCAAAAAATGAGTTAAACCAGATAGATGCCAATGACTACCCAGAAAACTTCAAAGGCATTGCACTCCGTGAAAAAATTGTACAAGCCCAACAAGTTTCGGATGGTGCGGTTACTGCACTCACCGAGTTCCGCCCCGTTATCGAGCAACTGCCGTCAATTGCTGGGGCAACCGGTACCAGGAAACAGTACCTTATTTTATTTCAAAATGACAACGAGCTGAGACCAACTGGTGGCTTTTTAACTGCCTACGCTATCGTCAATATCGAGAATGGCAAAGTTTTCCCCGAGAAATCTGATGATATTTATGAACTTGATAAAAAGTTTCCAACTAAGCTGCCAATTCCTGCAGCACTCGGACGCTACTTAACCACCGAGAAGCGCTGGAATCTTCGTGACATGAACATCTCTCCAGACTTCAAGGAGTCTATGGATACCTTTTACTCACACTACCGCACCATCAAGGGTGAACCACAACAGATCGACGGAATCATCGCAGTTGACACTGAGTTCTTAAAGAAACTCCTGACAATTCTCGGCCCAGTGCAGATTCCTGGTGGTGGTACGTTTAGTGCAGAGAACGACAAACGGTGTGACTGTCCTCAGATTATCTACGCCCTTTCTGAGATCATTACTCGGCCAACTCCCTATGTTCGTGAGGATCGAAAAGGCATTCTGGGACCGCTGATGCGTGAAGTATTAACCAAGGCATATACCGCACCAAAACAGCAGTGGCCAGGGTTATTCAGCGAAACATACACGGCACTTCAAGGAAGACACATTCAGCTCTACTTCACTGACGAGAAAGCTCAAGCAGCAGCAGAGGTGATTGGTGCAGCAGGCAGAATGAAGCCAGCTCCTGAGAATACTGACTTCTTTGCGCTCGTGAACGCAAACCTGGGTGGTGCTAAGTCAAACCTCTTTATAACCTATGATGCAAAACAGGTTATTGCTGCGCCAGAGAATGGCATGCTACAAAAGTCAGTTGAGATTACCTACAAAAACTCACGAAAAGGTGACAACTGTAACTTAGAAGCAGGACTGCTCTGTTTGAACTCAACACTGCGTGACTGGACACGGATCTATGTACCAAAGGGTAGTGTGCTGTCAAGCTCTCAAGGCTTTACCAAAGAGCCAACCGTCTATGAAGAGAACGGCTTTACTGTCTTTGATGGCTTCTTCATCCTTGAGCCAAATAGTACTGCTAAGTTAAAGCTCACTTACAGTGTGCCGTACACAGATACAAAAGAGTACCGAGCTTCAATCTGGAAACAAGGTGGTATCCTCGATTACACAACGTTATTTGACGTGACCGGTGGTGAAGAGAAGGTAGACATCACAAAAGACACTACCTACAAGACTGCCTTTTAGCGAGCTTCTATGCACTCCCAGAAGTTTGTCGGTATTATCCTGAAGCGCAGTGATGTTGGTGAAAAAGACCAAGTAATCACGCTTCTGACTCAAGAAAAAGGCAAAATTGTGGTAATTGCCAAAGGGGTGCGTTCTTTGACTTCAAGTAAACGGGCGAGTCTCGAACCAGGCACCTACATCAAAGGTCTACTGGCGACCACTAAAAGCATGCCTATTTTGACTCAGGCAAGCACACTGGCGGCAATTGACTATGCACTGACATCACTGGCCCGTATTCGCCAACTGACACAGTTTCTCGAGGTTTTAGATCGGGTATTTGTCGAAGAAGAGCTTGATGACATGCTCTTCTCACATATTCTCATGATTCAGGAACTACTCTGTGCCCCGGAGAGTGATCTTGTTGCGGTTAAGAGCGCACTGCAGGAGCTCCTAGGTATGCTGGGATTTACTGAGCCAGGCGACAGACCAAGCTCAATTGTCGCATTCGTCGAAGAATTATCTGATAAACCAATGCGAAGTTTTGAGTACTTAGTTGTCAAAAAGCAGTAAAGTTAGTACAATGCTAGGATTCAAGGAGCCGGAAATGTCAGAACATGCACCAGTAACACTCGATACTATCGTTTCACTTGCCAAGCGGAGAGGCTTTGTCTTTCCTACCTCAACAATTTACAGCGGACTCGCCAACTCATACGAGTACGGCCCACTCGGAGTTGAGTTACTCAGAAACATTAAAAACCTCTGGTGGCGCGAGTTCATTACCAAACGACCAGACATGGTAGGGCTTGATTCACAAATCATTTTACATCCAAAGACGTGGGTTGCATCTGGACACGTCACTGCCTTTAACGATCCACTGGTTGAAGATACCATTACCCACAAACGCTACCGTGCTGACCACCTCATTGAGGGGTGGGCAGAGAGTGCTGGTGTCACTATTGATGTTGCCAGTATGAACTTAGCTCAGATGAATCAGTATATTACTGAGCACACAATTCTCAGTCCTGAAGGCAATGTTCTTTCTGAAGCGAAAGCATTTAATCTCCTTTTTGAAACAGAAATTGGCGCGGTGAGTGGTGAGAAGTCTAAAGTCTACCTCAGAGGCGAGACTGCACAAGGCATCTTCCGCACATTAGAATTTGAACAAGCAGAAATTGAGTACTTTTTTGACCCTGAGGCAAGTGACTGGCATGAACTCATGGAAAGCTGGAAGACGGCAATGTGGAACTTTGTCACAAAACAGATGGGTATCGATGAGACAAAACTGCGCTGGCGCAAACACTCAGACAGTGAGCGTAGTCACTACAGTAAAGACACCTATGACCTCGAATATCTCTTCCCATTTGGTTGGAAAGAGCTCTGGGGAATTGCCTACCGCACTGACTATGATCTTACCCAACACATGAAGTTATCTGGTGAATCTCTCGAGGTTGTAGACTCAGCCACCGGTAGAAAGTTTATCCCTCACGTTATCGAGCCAGCAGTTGGAGTTAACCGGCTCTTCTTAATGGCGCTGGTCGACTCGTACCGCGAAGAACCAGAAAAAGAACGTATCGTCCTTTCTTTGAATCCAACCCTTGCACCAAACCAAGTAGCTGTTTTTCCACTGCTCAAGAATAAACCAGAGCTCGTACAGAAGGCACAAGAAGTCTTTCACGCACTGCTTGCTGCAGACCTCAGAGTTGTCTGGGACGACCGAGGGAACATCGGCAAACGGTACTTATCACAAGACGAAGCGGGAACCCCATACTGCGTCACAGTCGACTTCGAAACGCTTGAGAACGAGACAGTTACGATCAGACACCGAGACACCGCTGAACAGAAACGTGTCACAATTGGTGAACTCGCCTCGTACGTGCGGTCAACTCGATAAACTGTATCCTAGTCGCAAAACACCGTGTTTTTTGTTACTATAGAGAGATTGTACCGAACTAAAGAGGGTCTCATGCAACAAAAGAAACTGTTAGTTATTGCCACTAGTGTCATTGTTCTGCTTGGTGCAGGGGGTTTTGGTGCGTATACACTGCTTGCCAAACCAGCCGTCGTTGCCCCACAAACACCGCAAAAGAAAAAAATTACTGAACCTGTCAATATCATTCCTGTTTCAGAACGACCAGTGCTCCACATTGTCCCTGGAACGGATGGGCGGCGAATTACGCTTGTTGTTGATGCAGTCAAAAAAGCAGCAACGGTTATGGACTTTGAACTTGAGTACAACACCGAAAACCTCATCCAAGGTGGTGCTGGTCAGATTGACGTAGCTCAGCTGCCTGCTGAAAAAGAGTTCTTACTGGGAAGTTGCAGTGCTGGTGGCGCGTGTACTTACCACAAGAATGTAACGGGAGGCTCACTCTTAGCACGCTT
>CAYMVN010000033.1:5555-5860 GCA_964394125.1 uncultured Pseudomonadales bacterium
AAAACCGACTGGAGATTTACCGAGAACACAGCAAAAGGCACTTCGTTTTCATCAAAAGATGCCAAGTTTAGTGTCACCTCAGACGAGTTCGCTAAAATTAGTTATGCAACAATCGTAAATAGTCCAGGTTTCTATGACAAACTACCTGGCACGCTGGTTTCAGATATCTACTCTGTTTCACTTACCGGCAGTGCTGCAAAACCAGTTGTGGTGTCACTGAGAGCCGCAGAAGAGGGCGATCTCACCCTCTACGGCTTTGATGGCAAGACGTGGCAAGATCTCAAAGGTACTGCAGACGGTAAAGT
>CAYMVN010000033.1:5870-7919 GCA_964394125.1 uncultured Pseudomonadales bacterium
GTAAAGTTGTTAAAGCAACTGCACCTCTGATGGTTCAGTATGCAGTCACAAAGAAGTAAGCTGAGACGTACTTCCATAATTCATTCATAACCTCAAATTGAAAATGAAAAACCAGTTGAGCAGCAGTTGACTACGGGTCAGCTAACTCAACTGGTTTTTTTGTATCTACTTTTTTTTGCGTATCGCCAGTTCAGTACTGAGCGATTTTTTGTTGCCTACAGTTCTCATTTTTCGTGCGGTTTTTCATCAAAAATATGCTCAATTACCCCTTTACAACTTGAGTCAAAACTGTCAATATAATACATAATTGGAAACAAATGGAAAATAAGCTCATAGTATGTTAATCGGCAAGTATTATCATACCATTGAAGCAGCCGGGAGAATCTCTCTGCCAAAACCATTTCGCTCCAGTTCGAAGACCTGGGTCGTTACCAGAGGCTTCGACGGTTGCTTGTTTTTACTTCCAGAAGAAAGCTTCAAAGAGGAAGTAGAAAAAATAAACCAACGCTCGTTCACACAGAAAGATACCCGAGACTTAGTACGGCTCCTGGCAAATGATGCAGTGAGCGTGACACCAGACAAATTAGGTCGAGTACAACTGCCCGAGTACTTGATTCACTTTGCACACCTTGAAAAAGACATCGTGCTGGTTGGAAGCATTACTCGAATTGAGCTGTGGGGGAGAGAAACCTACCACGCCTACATAGAAAAACTAGAACCACAAGCCGAAGAGCTTGCAGAACGATATGAACGATAAGACACACACACCCGTACTACTGAGTGAGAGCATTGACGCACTCTGCATACAGCCACAGGCCTGGTACATCGACGCGACTTTTGGACGCGGCGGTCACACTCGTGAGCTGCTCGCCCGAGGCGCATTCGTCATTGCCTTCGACTGGGATGCCGAAGCAATTGCGGCAGGACAGCTCTCATGCAAAGAGTACCTTGATTCAGGCGCACTCATCCTTGTTCACGAACCATTCTCGAAACTTCTTTCTGTTGTACAGACATATAAAAAACAGATTATGGGAATACTTTTTGACTTCGGCACCAGCAGCGAGCAACTCACTTCAAGTGAGCGCGGCTTTAGTGTTCTTGGTACCGGTGAGCTGGATATGCGCATGGATACCAGACTCGGAGTAACAGCAAAAGACCTGTTAGTGGTCTTTACTGAAAAGCAACTGACTAACTTATTTCGTTCACTTGGTGGAGAAGCAGAAGCAGCCAGTATTGCCCGAGCAATCAAACGTTCACCAGAACCGATCACCACGGCTGCTGAACTCAGTGACCTAATTCGCCGCGTTAAACGCTTCAAAGGTGGACACCTGCACCCAGCAACAAAAGTATTTCAAGCACTGCGCATTGCAGTAAACAGTGAGCTTGATGAGATCGAGACAGCACTTGCGGCAGCCAAAGACTGCATCGCACCTGGTGGTCGTATCGTAACCATCTCGTTCCATGAAGGTGAAGACCGTATCGCTAAAGACTGTCTGAGACAGTGGGAAGCACAGGGACTTGGCACCCTCATCACAAAGAAACCAGTTCTGCCTTCAGAAGCAGAGCTTAGTAGTAATCCTCGCTCTAGAAGCGCAAAACTTCGTGTATTCGAAAAGAAAGCACAGACTGTATGAAAAAAATAATAGTCTTCTACACACTGCTTGCTGTGCTTGTCGCAGGAAAAGCATCGCTGACACTCGCATCACGCTTATCCCGTATTGATGATGGACAACAGGCATCAGCAATCAAAAGAGAAGTGCAACAGCTGACACAAGAAAAGATGATCCTCACGACACAAGTCGCTGATGCTGCATCAATTCAACACGTTGTGGGTAGTGAAGTTGGCACACACTTCACAGCAATCTCAAAACCACTGGTGTTGCATGGTCAAACTACCCTTGCTCTTCTGCAATAATCGGCTGTAGGATTGGAACATGGCACTGCACTCAGTTCGTTCTTCAGAACAAAAAGAACCTCGTCACACATTTCTTTTAGGTATATACGGCTGTATTCTTTTGGCTATTATTATTCTGCTTGGATACTGGCAGA
>CAYMVN010000033.1:7929-11289 GCA_964394125.1 uncultured Pseudomonadales bacterium
GATGTTGCGCAGGCCCAGTATCAGCGTCGGCAAGTAGCAGCCGGACACCGTGGGAGCATCTACACGAGTGATGGCTACACACTTGTTGGTAATGAGCGAATCTACCGATTATTTGCTGAGCCGCCACTGCTAACATACTCGCCAGCAGAAATTGCGTCAGAGCTTGCACCCTTATTGGCAGCGGCAAGCTATACTGCCTCTGGTTCTGGAACACTTGCAGAACAAACACTGGCTACTCAAACCGAACTACAAAAAAAACTTGCACCTTCAAGTGCCAAGTGGGTTCATCTCAAAACACCAATCACTGAATCACTGGCTGCACAAATTCGTGAGAAAAAAATTGCGGGGATTGGTTTTGAACCCCTTGAGCGGAGATCATATCCTGAAGGGTCAATGGCCGCACAGATAACTGGATTTGTCGGTAAAAATGATGATGGTGAAGATATTGGTTACTTTGGTGTTGAAGGTGCGCTCGATAAAGAACTGAAGGGCAGAGTACAAAAAATGACCGTGATGGCTGATGCGCTGGGACAGCCGCTTACCAGTGAGGCAGCCGCACAAAAGTACGTTCTGGATGGCCGAGACATAACACTCACTTTGCGCCGAGATATGCAGTACATCGCCGAGAAAAATCTCCGTGCAGGAATGGAGAAGTACGGAGCTGAAGCTGGTGAAGTAGTGATCCTCAATCCTAAAACTGGAGCACTCTTAGCACTTGCTACCGCACCGTCATTTGATCAGCGAACGTTTTCTCAGTTTCCTGGGAGCGTCTATGGAAATCCAAGTCTCAACGCCGTGTACGAGCCGGGTTCTACCTTTAAGGTCTTAACGGTCGCAGCGGGCATCAATGAAAAAAAGATTACCCCTGATACACCGTGCACAAAGTGCAGTGGGCCACGAGTTTTTGGGAAGTACTCTATCAAGACCTGGAACGAAGAGTACCATCCAAACATCTCGATGAGAGACGGCTTAGCAAAATCGGATAATACCGCGATGATCTTTATTGCTGAGCTCGTCGGTGCAGATACGCTGAAGAACTACTTACAAGCATTTGGGATCGGTGAGCCACTGGGAATTGCTCTGCAAGGTGATAGAAAAACGCCATTTCCGCAAAAGTGGGGCCCCGTTGAGCTGGCTACCATTTCATTTGGTCAAGGAATTGGTACAACCACACTGCAATTAGTACGTGCCATCGGCGCAATTGCAAATCAGGGCCTCCTGATGAAGCCGACAATCATCTCGTCAGTGTATGACCCCGTCACGAATGAAAAAACTCAGGTTGTTCCAGAACAAGAGCGACAGGTTATTACACCCGAAGCAGCAAAAATCGTAACTGACATGATGATCTCCTCTGCACAACACGGAGAGGCGCAGTGGACAGCTTCACGCTTGTACACCATGGCAGGAAAGACCGGAACTTCTCAAGTAGCGAAGCCAGAGGGTGGCTATGACGAGACAAAAACGATTGCGAGTTTTATTGGTTTTGCACCTGCAGATGATCCACAATTTGTGATGGCAGTAAAGTTTGTTGCACCAAAAAGTTCACCTTGGGCAGCCGAGACAGCTGCTCCTTTGTGGTATACGACTGCCCATCAGCTGCTCTTACTCCTTGGTGTACCGCCAGATAAGTCACTCCAACAAATAACTGCACCACCAGCCACCTCTGTTGGTGATTAAATACTGAAAGTAGGTATAATAGGTCTATGGTTGCTCTTTTGAAGTATAAGTTAAAACGGTTGTATCACTTTGTGAAGACAGGACTACTTGAAGGGCTTGTCTCTCAAGTACGCTACGGCTTCCCCGAGAAAAAACTGGTCATTATCGTTGTGACTGGTACTGACGGCAAGACTTCGACCAGTACGATGACGTACTCAATCTTAAAAGCAGCAGGCTTCAAGGTTGGCCTTATTACCACCGTCGCTGCCTACATTGGCGAAGAAGCAATTGATACTGGTTTTCACGTCACTGCACCACAACCCACGGAACTCTACGCGTTTATGCGGCGGATGGTTGATGCCGAATACACTCACCTTGTCTTAGAGATGACCTCCCACGGTGCGTATCAATTCCGTAACTGGGGTATTGCACCTTATATTGCTGGTCTTACCAATATTTCTCACGAGCACTTTGACTACCATATTACCTATGATGAGTACGTACAGGCCAAGCTCAGTATTTTGAGATCTGCAAAACACGCTTTTATCAATGCTGATGATGCGTCATATCGGTACTTAAAATCAACACAGCGCATCACACCACGCATGGAGACGTACTCAGTTCACGACGAGCTTTCTCAAGCAGTTAAGAAGGCAATCTCAAGTAGATTTAAAGAGTTCTATAACAAGATGAACGCACACTTAGCGGTTAAAATTGCACAAAAACTGGGAGTTGGTGAGAAAGCACTAGTGCAAGGAATCACTGAGTACGCAGGTGTGCCTGGCAGAATGGACTTAGTTGCAACAAAACCGATACGGGTACTCGTTGATTTTGCCCACACCCCACAAGCGCTGCAGTCAGTACTTACCGCCGTTCGTGAACAGTATCCGCAAGGGAAACTCATCGTTGTCTTTGGCTGTGCTGGCCTGAGAGACAAAAGCAAACGTCCTGAAATGGGAAAGATTGGGAGTGAACTAGCCGACACGGCAGTGTTTACGTCTGAAGATCCTCGCACTGAAGATGTCTGGGCCATTATTCGTCAGATGAAAGGTGGCATTGAGAATACACACAGTAGAGTAGTCACGATCCCAGACAGATTTGAAGCGATCACCGCAGCAATTAACACCTACGCCCGTAAAGGAGACACGGTACTCATTTGTGGCAAAGGTCACGAACAGAGTATGTGCTACGGCACAACAGAATACCCGTGGAACGATGCTCACGCAGTACAGCAAGTCTTGAAAAAAAAGAAGTCCTACTATGATACATAAAAAGCCGCGTGTTGTTGTGCTTGGTGGGGGAACCGGAATTTTCCCGGTCATTGCCGCGCTGACACAACTTCCGGTCAGTGTGTCCACAATCGTCACTGTTGCCGACTCGGGTGGTTCTACAGGAAGAATCCGTGACGAGTTCGGCTTCCCGCCAGTTGGAGACCTGCGCCAGTCGCTCGCTGCGCTCGCAGACCCACAAAGCCAAGCATGGATCAGCAAAATCTTACTCTACCGCTTCACAAAAGGGACAGGGCTCAAAGGGCACAACTTAGGGAATCTCATCCTCACGGCACTCCAGGACATGACTGGGAGCACCAATGAAGCACTCGAAATTGCCCGAACAGTCTTTCACCTAAAAGGCAAAGTTATCCCTGTTTCTGAGCATCCACTGAACTTACTGATCACCTATGCAGATGGCACAACCGCACTGGGA
>CAYMVN010000034.1:0-10873 GCA_964394125.1 uncultured Pseudomonadales bacterium
CCATCCTTGATGCAGACAAAGAAGGCTTTTTACGCTCACGCACGGCACTGATTCAAACAATGGGAAGAGCAGCTCGACACGACTCAGGACAAGTCATTCTCTACGCTGACCGCTTAACTGGCTCTATGAAAGCTGCCATCACAGAAAGTCAGAGAAGAAGAACTATTCAACTTGCGCACAACGCTGCACAGGGGATTACACCACAAGGTATCGCCAAGCCAATTCGCGACAGAATGATCAAAGCATCTGAAGCAGACACCGCCGAAAAGCCGACTCACGGAACAACTGAAGCGCCTCTTCTTGAACTACAACTGAGTAAACACGAGACGATCAACTTGGCAGCAGTCAGAAAAGAAGATCTCACACCCAGTGACACCCTAAAAATGATCAGTAAGTTAAAGCGGCGCATGAACGAAGCAGCAAAAGATCTCGATTACGAACTAGCAGCAGTCATCAGAGACACAATAGCGACACTCGAAAATTAGACGAAAGTACGGTATACTGAACGGTTACATTTCATATGAGTACTCAAGACACAATCACCGTTACTGGCGCGCGCGAACACAATCTCAAAGATGTTTCGCTTTCAATACCTAAAAATAAATTAGTGGTATTTACTGGTCTTTCTGGAAGTGGAAAAAGCTCACTCGCTTTTGATACGTTATATGCTGAAGGGCAGCGCAGGTATGTAGAAAGTCTCTCTTCCTACGCCCGCCAGTTCTTAGGAGTCATGCACAAACCCGATGTTGATCACATCGAAGGGTTATCGCCTGCAATTTCAATCGACCAAAAAACAACCTCACACAATCCGCGTTCAACGGTGGGTACCATTACTGAGATCTATGACTACTTGCGGCTGTTGTTCGCTCGGGTTGGCACACAGTACTGTCCTACTTGTGGTACGCCAATTTCCACACAAACCATTGACGAGATCGTCTCAAAAATTATCGAGACAATGCGCATAGAGTCTGCACTTAAACCAGCGCGTTTTTTCATTCTTTCGCCAGTAGTAAAAGATCGTAAGGGTGAGTTCCAAGGACTCTTTGATAACTTACTTAAAAAAGGCTACTCACGGATCCGTATTGACGGCAGCGTGTTTGGTTTACAAGAGCACTTTAGTTTACTAAAGAATAATAAACACACCATTGAAGTTGTAGTTGACCGCATCGTGGTCAGCGCAACAGAGTTTAAGTCTGAGTCACTCTTCAAAACACTACGCAGTCGGCTCACCCAGACCGTTGAAGAAGCACTCAAGCTCTCTGATGGAACCGTTGTTTCAACACTTATTTCTGATGATAGTTTGCAGTTCCCAGAGAATCCGCAGAACTATACCGACAGTGTGTACAGCGAAAAACGCGCCTGTAACACCTGTGGCACATCTTTTGAAGTTCTTGAACCCAGAGTATTTTCTTTCAACTCACCACAAGGTGCGTGTGAGACCTGTCACGGACTTGGCACCTTATTAAAGATTGACGTTAATAAAATGATTGCGCCAGCACTTTCATTAAGTGAAGGCGCAGTTATTCCGTTTGCACGGGTGCTCAGTAATGATAGCTGGTGGTCACGACTGGTTAAGACAGTCGCTGAAGAAGCGCAGATTGATTTTCGCAAGACACCCTACGAAGAGATTCCGGTTCCAACACAACAGCTCTTACTGTACGGCTCAGACAAAGTGTACACCGTTACTGGTGAGAACCGATTTGGCAAAGAAACCGCAATCGAAGAAAAGTTTGAAGGCTTTGTAACAAATCTTGAACGTCGCTACACAGAAACAGACTCACAGTTTATGCGCTCAGAAATTGAGCAGTTTATGAACAGGCAAGTCTGTCCTGGCTGCAATGGAGATCGGCTGCGTCCTGAGCCACTCAGTGTAAAGATCGGAGAAAAAAACATTGCCGACATCGTCAAAATGCCAATTGATGGCGCACTCTACTTTATGTCGCTCTTGTACAGCAGTGATACTATCTCAGCAAAAGAGAAACAAATTGCCGACTCTATCTTAAAAGAAATTGTCTCGCGGCTTGAGTTTCTTACCGCAGTCGGACTTGAGTACTTAACTTTGCACCGTGAGGCAGCAACTCTGGCAGGTGGCGAAGCGCAACGCATTCGGCTTGCATCACAAATTGGCACTGGTCTGACGGGTGTGCTCTATATTCTTGACGAGCCAACCATCGGCTTACACCAGCGCGATAACCGCCGGTTAATCGAGACACTGAAAAACCTACAAGAAAAAGGCAACACTGTTGTCGTCGTTGAACACGACCGCGATGTAATGCTAGCTGCAGATCACATTGTTGATTTTGGCCCCGGTGCAGGCAGACACGGTGGCACTGTTGTTTCTGCAGGAACGCCCGCTGAACTCATGCAGGATAAAAAGTCACTGACAGGTAAGTACCTCAGTCGCAAAAAAGATGTTGTTCGGATGCGAACACAGTCAAATGAGAAGAAAGTTGTTGACCCAGAGTCATACCAAGGGAGTCCAGAAATTCGTATTTATGGTGCCAAACATCACAACTTAAAAAGTGTTGACGTTGAGTTTCCACTGGGTAAGTTTGTTTGCATTTCTGGTGTTTCTGGTTCAGGAAAATCAACGCTACTGTACGAGACACTGTACTATCATCTCTGCAGACACTTAGGGAAACAAGCTGAAGGAATTGGGGGAGAGATAGAGCGAATCAGCGTGCCCGATATCGTTCGCCGGGTTACCCTCATCGATCAAAGCCCAATTGGTAAGACACCTCGTTCAAACCCTGCCACCTACACAAAGCTCTTCGACTATATTCGGCAGCTCTTCACACAGACACAGGATGCTCGGATTCGCGGCTATCAATCAGGACGATTCAGTTTCAACGTCAAGGGCGGACGATGTGAAGCCTGCCAAGGTGATGGACAGCTCAAAATTGAGATGCAGTTCTTGCCCGATGTCTACGTGACTTGTGATGTCTGTCACGGCAAACGGTACAACCAAGAAACACTTGAAGTGCAGTACAAGGGCAAAAATATTACTGAAGTACTTGAACTCACCGTTGATGAAGCTGTCACGTTCTTCAAAGACAGCGGCACAATTGCCAAGAAACTTGAGACACTGCAAGACGTTGGCCTTGGTTACATTCAGCTTGGTCAACCAGCACCAACCCTCAGTGGTGGTGAAGCCCAACGGGTAAAACTGGCTAAAGAGTTGTCTACTCGCAGCTATGAACACACCGTGTATCTGCTTGATGAACCAACAACCGGACTGCACTTTGCTGATGTACAGAAGCTACTTGATGTCTTGAATCAGCTGGTACAACAGGGAAATACTGTTATCGTCATTGAACACAATCTAGACGTCATTAAGAACGCAGACTGGGTACTTGATCTTGGGCCAGAGGGCGGCGGCAAGGGCGGAGAAGTGATTGCAGTTGGCACCCCACACGATATTGCGAACTCCCCAGTTTCACACACTGGGGTCTTCTTGAAAGAAGAGTTCGAGAGCGCATCCTGACAAGCAGCCGACTTTCTTTTACAATGAAGTCACTATGAGACGTCTCGCTGGTGTTTTTTTGCTCGTTCTCTTTCAGCTATTTCTGCATGTTTCATTGGTGCAGGCAGATGAGTCATTTGAGAACAAACTTGCCACCACCTACACCGTTTCTGAAGATGGCAGTACAACTATTGCACATCAATTCAAAATTAAGAATCGTACTCCCACAGTTTTTCTAAAACAGTACTCACTGTCGCTGGTTGCGAGTGAACTCAGTTCAGTTGTGGTTGAGTATAAACAAAAAAAACTTGAGCCCACGATCACTAAAAATGGAAACACAACAACCATTGCTATTTCATTTCCCGACGAGCTTGTTGGAGAAGGTAAGGAACGAGTCTTCACCATTAGTTATCAAAGTACCGAGCTCGCGCAGCGAGCGGGTAAAGTGCTCGAAGTACAGATTCCTCCCTTTACCACAGACGAACAGTACAGCGAGCACACCACCACCCTCAAGACACCCTTTCTATTTGGCACCCCGGTACGTGTCTCACCACACCCCGACTCGTCAGTCCTCGATGGCCAGTTCATTACCACCCAGTTCACGAATGTCGGAAACTCAGCGATTGTCGCCCTGTTTGGAACAGAGCAGTTCTTCACGCTGACCCTGAGATACAACATCGAGAACACAACAGGAAACCAAGGCGCAGTGCAAATTGCGCTTCCGCCAGACACTGCCTTTCAAAAAATGCAGTACCAGTCACTGGAACCAACTACACACGAAATTGAGCGCGATCCTGACGGTAACTGGATTGCCACCTATCACTTGCCGCCACACACAGCGCAGACGGTTTACCTTACAGCACTAGTACGAACGACAGAGAAGAGTGACCCAAAGTACGTCACTGCACAGCCAGTACAAGACCACTTTAGTGAACAAAAGTACTGGAATACGAACAGTACAGAGATACAAAAAATTGTACAAGAACATCCAACACTAGAATCACTCTACCAGTTTGTTGTTTCTACACTGCAGTACTCATACGCGGCAACACAAACCGGGGAGATCTTGCCTCGTCTGGGAGCAGTTGCTGCGCTGCAGAATCCGACAGCAGCCGTGTGCCAAGAGTTCACCGATTTGTTTATCACCCTTGCCCGCGCACAAGGTATTGCAGCTCGCAGACTCGTGGGCTATGCCTACTCAAAGAATGAGACACTCAAACCACTCAGTTTTGCAGCAGATGTACTACACGCGTGGCCAGAGTACTACGACGAGTCAGAACATATCTGGAAACAAGTCGACCCCACCTGGCAGAACACCACCGGTGGGGTAGACTACTTCCACCAATTCGACCTCAATCACATTGTCTTTGCCATGAACGGTGTTTCCAGTACGCTGCCGTTTCCTGCTGGTTCGTACAAAACAAACATGCTGAACACACAAGATGTTTTGGTTGAATTGGCACACGGCATGCAACCAGAAAAACCAAATTTTTCAGTCTCGCTTACCCCGGTAGAGTTCTTTGGAATGCCTCTTCCCGGGCTCTACTCACTGCATCTGCTCAACCAAACTGGCACCGCTTGGTATAATGTACGTGTTGCACTAGAAAGTAGCCCCGAAATTAGTAGTACCGTCACCAGCTATGAACTCCCAGCGGTAGTGCCCTTTCAAGAAGTTGTCATTCCGCTACAATTGACGACACGAGGCTACAGTATAACCACACAACCACTACACAGCAGAGTAGAGATTGCAACGGAAAACTATGACACAGGAAAAGATTTTACAGTTACAGCAGGACCCAAAGGCCTCCAGTATTTTACTGAGCAAACCCGCGTCGTTAGCGTGGTCGTCGGTGGTGTCATCTTTGCCATCTCTGCCTGGAGTTTACTGGTTTTTAAACGAAAGCGGTAACGTACTGTACGTCGGTAAAGCGAAAGATCTCAAAAAAAGAGTTACTTCATACACCTATGTCACCCGGTTGCAGCCCAAAACAAAGCAGCTTGTTTTGACTGCCACTCAGCTCAAGTTTCAAGTGCTTGAGAGTGAGCTTGAGGCACTTCTTACCGAAGCAGAGCTCATCCATACCTACTTACCCGACTTCAATATTCTGCTGAAAGATGACAAAAGCCCCTTGTATATTCATATCACCGGCGAAGAGTTCCCTCGTGTTTTAACGATGCGCAAACAAGAACTTGAGAAAAAAAAGCTCACGGGTACAGTGCTCGGGCCATTCCAAAGTGCCTACAAAGTGAAGGAAGTACTCCGTATCGTGCGGCCGATCTTTCCGTGGTGTAACGCCAAACGCTCAGCGACTGCCACACGCGCCTGCTTTTACCAGCATCTTAAGTTGTGCCCAGGAGTGTGTACCCACACGATTTCTAAAGAAGCCTACGCAGAAACCATCGCCACACTGAGACTCTTTCTTAAAGGAAAGACGACACACATTAAGCAGAATCTGACCGAACGAATGAAAGAACTGGCGGCCGGACACCAGTTTGAAAAAGCAGCAGTTATTAGAGATCAAGTACGGCTCATCACCGAAGTGACCAGCCCACAGTTCAAGCTCAAGCCCGACTTACTGCTTACCGCACACTTGGCAACGAGTACAACCGAGAATGGCCTGTTGCAGCTTGCACGGTACTTGCATGAGTATTGTGGTACACCACAAGAGTACTCCCTCAACAGAATTGAGTGTTATGACGTGAGTAACACCCAAGGTACCAACGCGGCAGTGGCTCAGGTGGTGAGCATTGCTGGAGAGCCAGAATCAGAGCACTACCGCATTTTTAACATCCGCACGCTGAACACACCCAATGATTACCATATGATGAAAGAAGCACTGCTCAGAAGACAGAATCATCGTGAGTGGGGCGAGCCAGATTTAATTGTCATTGACGGCGGCAAAGGGCAGCTGCGGGCGGCACTGCAAGTATGGCAGTGGCGCGCACCAGTTATTAGTATCGCCAAAGACCCGGACCGGTTACTCTTTCCTATTCGCCAGTGGCAAAAGAAACAGGAGGGGAGCGCATCAAGAGAAGTGCTGTACAAAGAGTTGGAACTACCACTGCAGAACCCCGCACTGATGATCATCCAAAAACTGCGCGACGAAGCGCACCGCTTCTCTAAAAAACAACACAGCAAACTTGCCGGGAGAGAGATGCTTGAGAGAGGTTAGGAGGAGTATGTGTGTTAAAATACAGTGATGAGATCAATCTTTCCTAAAAGGAAAAGTTTAAGACGTGTGATCCTTTTCTTAGCAGTATTCGTGCTGTTTTACCTTTCAACAAGTATTTTTTATCTGTTGTATAAGAATGGTTCTTTGTATTTGTACTCCCAAAAGAGTGACTCTACTCCTATTTATTATGAAGCGAGAAGAAAACTGCTTATCAAGAATCTATCGTTCATAGATAAGTTCTTTGTGGTTGGTTACCATGGTGGATATGTGGATGGTTTTGAATACAAAGAGTCATGGATGAAGCGAAATGATTATAATGAATCACATGACTTGCCATTTTTGAATAAAATCATAGAAGATCAAGGAATCTGTAAAATTAACGGCAATGAAGTCAATATGTATGCTTATTACTACACGTACACATTTTTCGGTATCCCATACAACGAATACGTTATAACTTGCAAGCAAGTTGAAATAACGACACCGCTTAGTCAAATTATGAATAAAAAAATAATTAAGCAAGTACTTTTAAACAAATGAAAAAATTCTTTTTAACTGCAATTTCAATATACATTTTACTAGCTGTTATTTCTTTGGCACTTGCACAAGTGTTTTCTTTTGAAAATGGGAAAACTGGAGTGTATTTTTCCTCATTCACATCACCAATTGAAAAAGACATACAAAATAAATTCTTAAGTTCGCAGTCGTTTTTATTAAAACCTCCTTTTGTTTTTAGTTATTCAGTAGCTGTTATAGTAAACTCAGATGGATTCTTAGAAGCATATGAATCGAGGCCTGAAGACCACTCTCAAGAAGAAGTTTCACAGTATAAACAAAAAATTGCTAAGCAAGGACACTGCACCATCGGCGGAAAATATGGAAGCTGGGAAGTGTGGGTCTATGCCTATGGATTCTTTGGTTACCCTCATAAAGTTACTCTGACCTGTAACACCGGATTGCGATAATGATTTATATATGATCAAAAAAACACACGTTAAAATAATTAGTGTATGTTTTAAACTTTTGAAGTTTGTTGGTATATTTTATATTGCAGCCTATTGTGCAACGAGTATATACATTGCATTTTTTTATAACAACGGTGATAGCTACGTGTATACTAAAAAAACTGACCCTACTATCGAAGAGCTGCGACTCAGGATTCTTAAAAACATGAGTGTAGTTGACAGACTATTTATTATTTATGCGAACTACGGAGTAATGGATTCTCTTGAGATGTATCAACATGCTTTGGCAGAAAATAATACACAGTTAGCTGCTCGTCTGTTAATTGAAGTCGAGAAGTTAGGTACTTGTGACCTGCAAGGAAAGCGCGGTAGTTATTATGTTTATGCTGATACTGAAACGATCTTTCGGCTGTACTACAAAACCATCTCATTTTATCCTTGCAAAGAGTCCTTTCTAAAGTAATTCTTTTTAAGCAACTATTTTTTAATCAAAATACATTTATTAATAGCAATATATTTAATCTGTGTTGCAATGGCAAACTTAGTATTGCTACTCATTTCCACTTTTCAATAACTGAGATCTTGGAGGTGACTGAGCTGTACAGTTCTTTAACAAAATGAAGAAAATTAACTTAATCTTACTACATAATTCTGGAACTACTCTGGATAGTTGGCGAACTGGAACGATGATTCTGTCGTGTAGTCTGGACTTCCATCATGTGTTTCCAAAAGATAAAAGACATAGACGTAGCCGTTGAGTGGCACAATAAGTTTAATATATTCCCTATACTTAACTTTATCTTCTAGAATTAGTTCTGTTCCTTTGTGGCCAAATGCAATTACATTGTTAACAGTAATCGCATTGACATTAGCGCCACTTTTTAAGAATTGTTTTTTTTCATATTCAACAGTGGTTTCAAATGTACTTGTAGTAATCCTGAGAAGTGGGAATGAGTAATATCCTTGTGTGTATATGCGAATAGTGCGAGTGTGCTCTATGTCATCTGTTAAAAATTGATTTTGAGTATTAACTTCAATAGGTTGAAATTTTGGCACTGTATACAAAACTTCACCATCAGTGAATTGCAAAAAGTCATTTGTAGAAACAGTATCGTCATGTACATCACTGACGATTGTATCTGCCGATACAATCCTTTCTCCGATACGGCTGCCACTAAATTGCTTCATCTGCGCCTTAGTAACAGTGTTCTTAATAGGAAATGGAAAGGTAATAGGTGGCGTAGGAGTAGGTGAAGCGATTGTTGTTGGAGACATGCTACTCATAGTGCGTACACTTTGTCTCTGCCACGCAGCATATCCTGCAAGTGCGAGAACAATAACGGCAGCAAAAAAAATGATCGTTCTAGATAATCTGAGAGTCATACGTTTTTAGTATAGCTCCTAAAGGGAATATCTAGACAGTAGCATCTTGCAGTTAATTTCTGACTGTATGAACACTACAGGTTAGTATTGTACTTTTGCACGTAGAGATACAAGTGATGAGTTAATTTCGAAGCCGACCGATATAAAGGCTGCATTTTAATCAAAATACATTCATTAATAGCAATATATTCAATCTGTGTTACAATGGCAAACTCAGTATGGCTACTCATTTCCATTTTTCAATAACTGAGATCTTGGAGGTGAGTGGGCTGTACAGATCTTTAACAAATGAAGAAAATAAAAAATCACAATTAAAACTATTCATTTTTCACTTTCAGCATAAATTATAGTATACTCACTCAAGCACACTATGAAGATAAAATTCTCTTTATCAAAGGTAATTTTAATTGCAATTGTTATATATGTATCACTAGCAGTTATTTCGTTATTACTTGCTAAAGTATTTTCTGTGAATAATGGAAATGCTGGGGTATATTTTTCTAACTTTACTAGTCCGGTCTCTATAGAAATTAAAGATAAGTTTTTGAATTCTCAATCTTTTTTACTAAAGCCACCTTTCGTTTTTAGTTACTCACTAGCACTTGTCGTCAACTCAGACGGATTTTTAGAAGCATATGAATCGAGGCCTGTAGATCACTCTCAAGAAGAAATTTTGCAGTATAAACAAAAAATTGCTAAGCAAGGACACTGCACTCTTGGTGGAAAATATGGGAGTTGGGAAGTCTGGGTCTATGCCTATGGATTCTTTGGTTACCCTCATAAAGTTATACTTACCTGTAACTCTGGTTTAAAATAATTTTCATTTTGTCTTTATTGCGTGCTTGAGTTAGATCTATTCAATTGCACATCTGATTCTCATCAATTTTTCAAACAAAAGGACAAGTGTTAAATGAAACACACTAAGTTGTTGCTGCTTATTCTTGCAGCATTAATTGGGATTGCATGGTTTACACGTACCGTATTTGCTTCACCTCCACCGACTACAGCTGGGTGTCCTGGACAAGTTGAGTATTTCAATTCAATTAGTTTTAATGGACAAGCAGATCTTGGGAAAATTCAGCTTGTTATTTGTGGTAACAATAACAATGAACTCTTTCAAGGGTACCAAACACCATCTGATTGGGATGTTGAAGCAGTTTGGAGCAAGTGCCAAAACTCAACAGAAATTTGTGCATATAAACTTTCAGAAGGAAAATTTAGGCAATGGTCTGTTTGGAAGGCACCTAACAATCCTCAAGGTTTCTATTCACTTAGTGGTGCTGCTGATTGCAACCCTTTAGACAATTGCGGTTGGAAACTTCCGAGCGATTACAGTAAATACCCATGGAAACTGCCGCAAGATTCAGTTCAGTACACGCTACTACAAAAAAATGTGACACACCGTTATCTTGGAGTTGACTTTCCACAGCCCGATGATGACCCACAGCAGTACTACACTAATTGCAACGAGCTTGATTACCAGGGCGTTGTGCTCTTTAGTGCAGATAACTGCAAAGGGACATACAAATCGTATGATTACCCTAGCAGCACTCTGGTAACTTCCGGCTCATACGGTCCAGCTTCAATTCTTGTTGCAAGTGGTTGGTCATCACTTGTCGCAGATGCAGCACATCGCTATCGTTGTTTAGACCATAGCTACTTTGATTTTGCTAGTGATTACTTTCCAGATAGTACAGTAACACTAGACAAAAACATCACTGCGATGGATGTCTTTCACGACACGACTTGTGGCGGAAGCGATTTAGATCATGACGGAAAAGTTGATGGAACACCACCTAGCCATGTTCAAGACACCACACCCCCAACAGCCACCGGCTTCACAGTCAACATCTCAGGAGGCTCTGCCTTTTTGAGTGTCTCTGGAGCTA
>CAYMVN010000035.1:0-653 GCA_964394125.1 uncultured Pseudomonadales bacterium
GTCAGTCACAGTGCGGTACCAGCTCGAATCACACCTAGGCAAAGTGATATTTTTTTTCTAGAATGCGATAATTCTAGAAGGACTTTCATATATTCATGATATGCCAAATACGTTTCCAAGCACTGGAACTAGAGCTCGTTTCTCAGCTCTAGATGGACTACGAGGTTTTGCTGCGTTGAGTGTTTTTCTCTCTCACGTCACCCTTTATTCTTTTGGCATCCGACTTCCTCAGTGGTTATCCTATATCTGGCAATTTTGTAGTGAAGGAGCGAACTCTGTACAAATTTTATTTGTGTTAAGTGGGTTCCTTATGTCCTCATTGTATACAAGTATTTCAAATCCAAGAGATTTCATTGCCAAAAGATACGCACGAATTTTCCCATTACTCGGTACTGTTGTTACATTTTTATGGTTACAACAGGTCGCACCACAACAAAGTGTCTATGCACAATTACTCGTCTTACTTGCATGTGCGTTGTCATGCAGAGTTATTTGGAAAGGTATTACCTGCTCACGCTATGCACATACATTTGGCTGGTGGGTACTCACTAGCTTTTTGCTCCTACAAGTACTTCTGGTGGGAGTTCAATTGTTTTTAACTCCACATCTTATGGCATATCAAAAGAGTATTTCTTTACTTGCTAACCTTACTC
>CAYMVN010000035.1:663-9264 GCA_964394125.1 uncultured Pseudomonadales bacterium
ACGGCATTTGCAGCACAAATACCACCTTTAACTGTCGTCTTATGGAGTTTAGCTCCAGAAGTTATTTTTTATCTCATTTTTCCTTTTTTTGTTTTACCACTGATTCAGGTATCCGCTCGCTCAAGATGGATAGTATCCAGCATCATTATTATTGGTACACTTAAAATACTCTTTGACCTGCATCAGGTTTTGTATGCTTTTCCACACTTTAATATGCTCAGTATTGGACGCGCTTCTGGTTTTATTATAGGTGTCATCTGTGGTAGAAGTTTTGTACAAAAGAATGCAATTTGGAAGTACACTACAAAAATAATTGCTCATCCGGTCGGGGCACTTTTAGTACTGTGTAGCTGGGCGATTGTCCATGGATGGGATGCATATACTGGTGTTGGACATCGACAAGAGACATTGCTGTGGTACTACCTTATTTCTAGTATCTGCATTGGTGCACTAGTGATAACTTTGACCCAAGTTACCTGGGTAACGAGGTTGTTTTCTCAAAGAGTATTTGTTTTCTTAGGAACTATCAGTTATTCTCTCTACTTAATACACAGGGATGTATTTGGTTGGGTTCTTTCACTTTCACAAGCTTTTACGTGGCTACCATCACCACTTTTTTCACTAGCAGCAATTTGTCTGACGCTCCTGTGCGGGATAGGTGTATCTTGGATTTTATATATACTAGTTGAGAGACTCTACTTTGAAAAAAAGAGAACTACCCTCTGTGTTGCGGAGCAATCAAAAGCTAATTGGTTGTACAGTCCAATTATTGGAGGAGGTTTAATAAGTGTCATTATTATTGGGGCGCATGCAGTTGGATACCCGCTTTCAATTCTGGTAACACAAGAGTCTTTTGAACTACCACAAAGCAGTGTGGCACTATCTCAAACACCCGTGGTATTTCCACTGGTTGCACGATACACAAACTTGAGTATTGTTGGGCTACAATTTCAGTATCATGCATCAGAATCATACCGCCAGCATCCCACAAAACCTCCAGCGCAAGTAGTATTTACTCTCGCTGACGCAGATTCTGGTAGTGTTGTTTTTGAGTCAACTCGTGATGCAATACAAGCCGAAGGTATGACCGTTTTTCCTTTTGGGTTTCCAACACAAAAAGATTCATCTGGAAAAAAATATTTAGTTACATTAAAGATCATATCTTCAAATGAATTTGAGGAAGTATTGTTACTCAATAAGCCTGTAGTCTTACAATATCTTCCTGTAGCAGGTACTAGCCTCTCTATGTTTCAGCAAGTTGTACAAAATAGGCTATTTTTTGCCCTTTCACAAACGACAACGCTTTTTGCACTCTTTTTTATTTGGGGGATAGTGTACCTATCTAAACAACAGACGTAGACATTAATCAGGTTTTGGCATACTTTGTACTACGTCTTCACACAAGCACAACACCCTAACCAACTCTAAAATGCAACAGACTTCCCCAAGGATCACGGACGGTAAGGATGTCCGTGCCAGAAGTGAAGAGAACTGTAGCTGTTGTCAGTCGTTCAGCAAGTGCTGTGAGCTCGGCTCTGTTGGCGACGTACATCTCAAAACTTTCTAGTCCTACTGCTGCCTCTCGTACACCCGCGCCAAGGCTTTCCCAGACATTCATTCCGAGGTGATGGTGGTACGTTCCATCAGACAAAAAGAGGGCAGTCGGCATCTCACTGGTGATGTGTAAACCGAGTACATCGACATAGAACAGTTTAGCTTCTGCAATATTCCCAACTTTTAGGTGTACGTGCCCAAGCGTCGTGGCTGTACTTTCAGGAGTATCACCAAACCTCTCGCAATATCTTTGGATGCTCAAGGGAAGTGAAGCCATGATGACCGTACCATCCTGCCACTGCCAAGTTGCGGGATCTTTGTCGAAGTAGAGCTCTACACCATTTCCTTCAGGGTCAGAAAAGTAAAACGCCTCACTCACTAAGTGATCTGCACTTCCCCCATACAGTTCTGGTCGTGCACTCAAAATTCTCCTGAGTGCATGAGCCAGAGCCTGCCTTGATTTGAAGAGAATCGCAGTGTGGTACAAACCAGCGCTATTTTGCCCCGCGAACGGAAGTGTTGCCGATTCAATCAGGTGTAGCACCGGATGCTGCTCATACCCAAGCGTCACTCTGCCAGGTTCGTTCGCTACAACTTCCAAGCCCACCAAGTCTCTATAGAATGCAACTTGTTGAGAAAGATCTCGAACCAGTAGCGTAAGCGTACCCATGCGTAGAGTAGCCGTGAACGAGGGCGATTGCGGAGACATAGCGGTTATACTTTTTTGCCAAACCACTGGTCAAGTTCTGCAATAAGGCCATGCAGATGCTGGACGGTACTTTCGCGCTTAATACTGCCATCTTCAGCGAATGCTTCCCAAATAAAGGGAATGTTTATCTCAGTAGGAAGTGTGATGAGCTGGAGAACTGAACAGATCTGTCTGAGGTGCTCAACTGCGCGACAACCTCCAGAAGCTGCTCCGTAGCTAATAAATGAGACTGGTTTTTGTTTGATAAAACCAGCGTACCAGTAGTCAAGAGCATTCTTCAGTACAGCAGGGACACTGTGGTTATACTCTGCAGTCACGATCAAGAAACCATCGGCTTCTTTGGTTTTAGCAACCCACTTGTTTGCAAGCTCAAGCTGATACACGCCTTGTGAAGCCAGTGGTGGCATCGCCTCTTCAAAGAAGGGAAGTTGCCAGTCTCGCAGGTCTACTAGTTCATAGGTAGTGTTCTCAGTTTTTGGTAGATTTTTCATCACCCAGTTCGCGACGACTTCACTTGAACGGTTCTGTCTCACTGTACCCATGATGACTAAGATTTTTTTCATAGTTTTGCACCTTTTTGTTGTTAGATGTATACTACCGCTTACGAACATAAATACAAGTACAGACTATTTTAGCCCATACATACAAAAAGTATACTTAGAAAATGATCTATGAAACACGCAGCCGAAGAATGCCAGGTCGCAAAGGCGTTAAAAGTCTTGGGTGGCAAGTGGAAGCTCCCAATTATTAAGCAGCTTTCTACCGGTACCAAGCGATACAACGAGTTGTCTCGAATGTTGCCTGGTATCACACAGCGCATGCTCACGAAACAGCTCAGAGAACTTGAGCTCGACACCGTGGTGCGGAGAATTGTCTATCCAGAAATTCCTCCCAAAGTTGAGTACTCCCTAACACAGGCAGGTCTTGATCTGCAAAAAGTTATTCGCGAGCTAGAGAAGTGGGGCGCGAGTCATATTTAAAAATTGAAGTCCCACTATATTTTGTTCCTAAAACTGTATACCTTTATAGTATGGGAGAAGATTTAAAGCAGATGACAGAGCGTGAGCCGAGTCCTGGTGTTGCCTGGACTGAAGTGCTTTTCGGGCATCGGTGGCGAGACTTTGATCGTGACCAGTTCATGACCTACTGGCTTGCGCTGCAAGCGGGTTTGGTAGATTCAAATGCCAGTATCTCGTGTGCTCCAACTGCCACAAAGGAGGACTTACAAAACTACAAGAAACTGGTGATTGAAGGGATTCCACCAGATGCTGAAAAAAACCTTAAAACAATTGAAGTGGGGAGAAATAAAGCCAACTGGATTAAAAACCCGGGAAACTGGGACAATGGTCCTGACGGAGAGTCAGCAGCTGAAGAGTTCTGGAAGCGGTATAGTCAAGAAATTATCGAGCACTCAGGCATACCCAAAGATACACTCCAAGCGTTACTGAAGTGGTTCAGCACAACTGAAAAAAGAAATGCTGCCACCACAGAGCTACCGACTCTAGATGACAAGAAACTATCCTTGACCTTTGGCACTATCCTTCATGGTTTGAAGGCCGCGTATCCTCAGCCAGCTCAGGCAGCTGAGTACCTACAGGCAATGAGTCAAGTGTTAGCTGATGCACTCTCGCCACTCCCACAAAACGAGTTTTTAGCTAAACACCAAGCGGCACATGACGCTGCAGTAGTGGCAAAAAGAGAAGCTATTGAGCGAACACAAGAAGCACTGAAACGAGAACCACAGCGAGTTCAAAGAACAGAGCTTTTGCAATTTGGGAACACGGTGTCACTTGTGTATATCGATACCCGGGGCATTAAAGATCCGCGCAGTACTCTGACACACGCCGGAGTAATGAGTGCAGATCTCGCACTGCTCGTTGGTGATGAGTACGACGACAACGAGCAAATCGTTGGCACAAAACTAACGTGGCAAATTATCCGTAAGACTACTGAGCCTCGTATCACTCAAAATGACTTGAATGAGCTTGCTCGCCGCTTAAATGCAACTGAGATGCTGTTCGGTAAAGACCGACTAACAATTTCACTTGCGCCATTTGGTGGGCATGCAGACTCGGTGCATAGTTCACGACTCAGTTCTCACCTCGATCCAGCCAGAATGTGGCTTGAAGTTCAGAAGTATTTTGCCGCACTCAGAATGACTCACGGTGAAATGGAGGCAGTTGCAGATCAAATGGCAGGCGTTACTCAATCAGAGAGCATCCCTCACTATCCCGGTTTGGAAAATATCGTTGTCAATCAAACACCCCTAGATCAAAGCACACATATTAGTGAGCGATTTATTCAAGTGCAAGTTCCCGATTCATCTGGTCAACAGGTGCTGGTGCAACTAAACGAACGTGACTTGCCGTATTACCTGAGAGAATTGAGTACCAGTGATGCTGCCCACAACAGAGCACTGCTTCTAGAAAAAGCTCAGCGTGGAGATACTCGTACAGTTGAAAGTAAAAAAGCACAGGCTGCAGCAGAGCAGCTAGACCGGCTTATTGAGTTAGGTGATGGTGTCGGGATACTGCTGCAAATAGACCAACTGCCACCAGAAAAAATTCAGGCGTTGTCACTACAGCAGCAGCTTACGCTGTGGCAGCTTGTCTGTAACAACTCGGCAGCCCGCGACCTAGTTTGGAATAAAGAGAACTTGACGTTCCGAATTACGGGGGTAATTCCCGAGTGGATCACAACTAAACCTGAGTACTACATTCCGTCCCGCTACTTGTATCAATCAGTTCCGCAAAAAGTTGACACTGTTTTGGCTGAAAGTCTCAGCCGTCAGCTCACCAAAATGAGTCCTCAGCTACAAACAGACTTTGTTACTGCAGGATTACAGGTGCTGACATCTGAAGAGTATAGAGAGTCACATCGAGATGGTGGGCACGATCTGCTCGTGCAGAGTTTGCTGCGAGTAGCACTGAACCGTTCCGTGGATGTGCAAGTACGAGAGCGAATTGTGCAGACGCTGCATGATTCGTATAGTCAGGAGATGCATGATCACTGGGCTAAAATTGCAAAGCTTGACCCTGGGTTAGTGCTGCAAGCCCAAGAGACCTATCCACAGCTGAAAGAGATCGGAATTGAGATCTCGGCAGAAGTACTTTCTGATGTTCCTGAAGCTTTTATCGTTAAACCCAGTGCCGAACAGATACAAGAATCGCTTCGCCGTCAGCAGGAACAGGGATTTTCTGTACCGTATGTCAATCTGGTCGTAGACGTTGGTGGCAGGGATAATCAGCAGAGCTTACAGAAAGGAGTCTGGAGGCTGCCAACTGGGCTTGATTCTGTATCGCACCGAGAGTTTGGTGTAGTGCCGGATGCACTGTTTGGCTGTAAGCGGCCGCTGAAGTTGGGGCCGGAACACCTGGAACAACACAAAGTCGCAGATGCAATTTTTAGCTTACTGATTGAGTTGTTCCGCGTCGCGCCCAAAGATGCCGTAGTTCGGATTGTCAAAGGCAGTTTGCCCGGTATTCAGCAGGAGTCTAATGGGCTTATCATTGGGGCACTGATGACTGCGGTGTATAACAAGTGTAAAGAAATAGGCAGCGCGGAGAAGTTTGATCGTCTTAAAAAGCGTATCGTGGTTGCTGACTTTTATGTACAAGATGAGCAGTGGCACGATCATCCATTAGATAGCCAGGTAGCAGAAAAAGTTGCCAGTAGATTAGATGAGCTCATGGAACTCATCTAGTGAGGTGCAAATTGTGGTTGCAACTGGTAAAAGTGAAGAATAAAAACTGTAAAGAAATATGAAAAAGAGGGGGGGAGCGGCGCGCCGAAGCGGCCGCCCCCCTTTTGTCTGCACCCTTTTTTTTGTAGCTGGCGGGTTCCAATCACTCGACCATGTTCAATCCCGTTAGGGAGAACTCGGTCTTTGTGCTGAAATTTACCGCCTAGTTTTAGCTACTTTATCATTTTACCCTTAATCAGGAGTAAAACCTCACTGAGTCGATCAGCGTTGACTGTTGCTCGAAATGGGGCTCCTCCTCCAAGACCAAGCAAATTTGGAAAATTGTAACTTGCTGGGCCTGCAACGGTTAGCAGGCTTGTGGCATCATGTGTACTCTTATGAAGTACAATTGCCACTTTGGCTTGGTTCTGTCCATTCAACAGAACCTGTGTAAGATCAAAATCTCGTGATTCATCCATTGCATTAACAATTGCGATGTCATCCGTGTTTTTGAACTTAAGACTGATCTGGCGAGTTACTGCTTCCTTGGCTTCATAAGCCTTGGCAGCAGCTCTGATTCTTTCAGCACTAACTAGTTGCTGAAAGATAGCTAACCTCATGCTGTCATCAGTTAAGCTAGCCTTCATAGCTGCTTCGAGGAGAATTCCTCGTTTACTCATTCTGCCGACGCGTGTATCTGCGGCAACAGCGTCTTTTACGGCGCTGGGATATGGCAGTCTCCCACCAAGCTCACAGATCACTGCACTCATGATACCATCAAAATCGCCATGAGCGATGATGGTATCAAACTCTCCAATCTCTCCCAGTAGTGAGGGAGAAATTATAGAGGGGCAACTTGGTGCCTCCTCTCTGCTGAACAGATAGAAGTTCGGCCTGCCCTTGTAGTTACTCCATTCAGCGTGTGGATGATGGTCAATCCACGCCACCAATCTCTCACCAAGCGCTGAAATTAACGCTCCAGTCGTCTCCAAGAACTGCTTGTGCAGCTCCTGTGCCGCTTCTTGTGTATTGGGGAGCAGCCCCTTAGGCAGTCTTCCTCCATTAAAAGCCAAGTCAACGACAATGACCTTGCCATTCGCTTCGTCTGCTGTTTTAGCTGACACACTGAATGGTTGTGCAAAAATTACATTTTTCATGATATGTCCTCCTAGGACTGAAAAAAAGACTGAAATGTTGTTAATTTTTCACCTCACTCAAACTAGTTGAAAACTAGCCGTGTGAGGATCACTGGTGCCGACGGTATCAGCACGAGTGATCCTCACAACTTGAGTGGTGGAGGTACATGATCATATTTTTTGTAGCTAAAACTCTCTACATAGTGTGCAGAGACGTATCAAAAGATACGCCTAACAAGACATGAACCTCAAACACCTGCGCTATGCAGGGCTGAAGCCTCATATCTCTTTAGAGTTTTCATTTCTTCACTTGTGAACGAGCACTAAACCTAAAAAATTAGGTTTAATAGTCCTATAATAATATAAAAAAAGATATTTGTCAAGCCTATAGTATTTACAATGGTAAAAAAGTGCAACTTCAATCTTGATTCTCACGACAAAGTACACTAGTCTGGAAGTAAGGAATACAGAGGTATGCAAACTGAACAACATGTAGCACAACAACAACGCCGTGAACTCACTGATCCAACAAAAATTGATCATGCTGAACTTTTGAGTATGCTCGATGTTGAAAGTAGTGAAGAGCTGTTGCGTCTCCTTGAAGCGAGAGAGCTACCTGATAGTTATGATAGTATTTACTCTTCAGGGAGAAAGACTCGTGATGTTCTTGACATTATTAGTCGCGCATTGGGCGCATATGACCAAAAAACGGATGAGTTCAAAACTGAATTCTTCGATGAAAGTAAAGGGCGTGATACAGATGTGGAACTGAAAGAGTTAACAGAAAAGCTTCATACCTATTCTTCCGCTCCGAGCCCTGAAAATGCTGTAGAAGTCTATCTTGAAGTGGCAGATATCATCTTCCAGCAAGTTGCGATTCAAAAAAAGATTGATTCACCTCGCGCTGAAGGTGAATCTGAAATTGACTACGCTACTCGTGTTGTAGCGGCAAAAGTAGCACTGCCACACTTTGCACATACTATTCGTGACATTAAGCAAGATCTAGCAAGTGAGAGCTTGAACTACATACTTGCTCAAAAAGTAGCCCGCATGAAGTATGGACTTCGTGCATATCTAGCCGAAAAGGGTTTTAAGGGTAAGCACCCAGCTCTAGAGACTGAGCTTGCACTGCAGCAACATACACAGTGGGAAGTAATGCAGCATGCAGATGCTAAAACGGTTGCGGAAAATCTCGGCTTTAAAAGTGTGCAAGATCTGCACGAGCATCTAACAACTGAAGCGAAAACACTAGCAGACCATGTTCTTGAAATATATGGTGAAAGTCTGGTGAGAAAAGAGAGTCGCCCTACCGAGCTCATGCGACCAGACAAACGTGAAGTTCGTTCGATATCTGGTCAAAATGGTGTGCTTGCACGAGTTTTTGGGCTGACTGAAACTAAGACTGAAGAGACCTATCAAGACCCCATCCAAGGTACAAAATTTACAGATGTAACTCAATTTAATCAAGCACTAGAAGCCTATGATAGTGCAGTAGCAGAAGGTACGGACAGCGATGAGGC
>CAYMVN010000035.1:9274-10842 GCA_964394125.1 uncultured Pseudomonadales bacterium
TAGCAGGGAGTTTCTTGTGGCAGTATGAAGTTGCTAACACATTGCGTCAGCGTAGTCCCGGATATGATCGAGAAGCACTGAAGCTCACCTTACGGCTGCAGCAGAGAATTGTTGGGTTTGAACTTTCAGCAAGAGGTATTAACCCAGAACTCGTTGAGCGCATGACCAAGCTTATTTTTGGTTCGCGCGCACTGACCGTCGTAAAAGTTCCAAGACTTGAGCAGGAGCTGTGTTTGAAAGAACTGCACAAAGCCCGTGGGTAGCTAGTGGGCAGTTTTCTTCTTCCCAGTTCGGCTCAAAATGCGAAAGAAATCGGTTCTGAACTGCTGATCATCAATCTTGACGACGACGGCGACATTTGTTTTCTCAACCTTGTGCGCTCTCCGTTCGGCAATACTCATACCAAACGTGTACTTGCCTTCGGTCTCGATCACCACGTCCATTGCTTCTAACGTAAATGCCTTAGGGTTGAGGAGATAGTAGGCAGCGAGAGCGTCGTACACCAGGATGCCACTGGTGCCTTCATCTGTCGTTAAACCTGCAAAAAAGTGTTCCATCATGGGAATTAAAATTGAGTGTAACTGTGTATTTTGTACTTTTTGGAAGTCCTCAACCTGTAGAGTCACTTCATTACAAGCATCAAGTGGCACCAACACTTTTGGAGTGTGCTGCTGAAAGACGATGGCTGCAGCCTCTGGATCTACAAAAAAATTGAACTCAGCAACTCTGTTTTTGTTCCCTGGGACAGAAATTGCTCCACCCATCATAACGAGCTGTTTGAGGTGAGCAGAAAACTGCGCATCGAGCTGTATCGCACGCGCAATGTTACTCAGTGGTCCGAGTGCAAGGATGGTAACTTCGTTCGGATACGCCCGAGTGAGTTCCACAAGTTTTTCAGGTGCATTCTCAGTAAGTGTGTAGTGCGTGCTTGTGGTATCAAAACCTGCTAAGCCAGACTCACCGTGTACAACAGCGGTGACAAGTGTGCGCTGAAGTGGCTCTGGTAAGCCTGAAAATACCGGAATTTTTGCATCGATAAGCGTCAGGATGGCCTGTGCATTACGTGTCACTTTATCAATAGTAGCATTCCCGGCAACGGTGGTGACAGCCAAGATCTCAAACTGTTCTGATAAAACTGTCATGAGAAGTGCCAGTGCATCATCATGCCCCGGATCAGTGTCGATAATGAGTTTCGGTTTGCGTGTGTTCATATGATTTTTTCCTTTTTTAATAGTTGTATTGCTGTAATAATGTCTGGTGCCATAAAGTCCGCACTCGTTTCTGCTTGTTGAACAATCCTGAGTGTCTTCATCCCCAGAACTCGTGCAGGTAAAATATCTGATTCTTCTTGATCTCCAATAGAGAGTATCTGCGCCGGTTCAAGTTGCCAGTGCTGTGCAAGTTGTAAAAACGCTTGAGGATCTGGCTTGCGAATATCTGGCTCTCCGGTAAAGAGTGCCACACCAAATAGTTCTCTCAACTGTAGAAAATAAAGCGCTCGTTCTGCCCACACTCTTGGTGCAGCAGTGAGAACACCAATCTTAAGTGTGATATCTTGTAGTGCTTGT
>CAYMVN010000036.1:0-10838 GCA_964394125.1 uncultured Pseudomonadales bacterium
TGGATTAAAGATCGGTGACACTATCGTTTCTGGCCCAGAAGCTGAAATCAAGCTAGGAAATGCACTCCAACTGAAGAACATCCCAATTGGTGTGACAATTCACAACGTCGAGTTAAAACCAGGTCATGGTGCACAACTCGTTCGCGGTGCAGGTGTCGGAGCAGTCGTTCAATCTAAAGAAGAGGGATACGTAGCACTGCTACTTCCTTCTAAAGAAGTTCGGTTGATAAAAGACGATTGTTTCGCTACAATTGGCCAGGTCGGAAATATCGAGTGGAAGAACAGAAAGATCGGTAAAGCTGGTCGCAGTAGACTGATGGGTATTCGCCCAACTGTCCGCGGTACAGCACAGCATCCTGGCTCACACCCACACGGTGGAGGTGAAGGTCGTTCAGGTATCGGTTTGAAGTATCCTAAGACTCCATGGGGCAAACATGCACTTGGTACTAAGACAAGAAACCGCCGCAAGTGGAGTACTAAACTGATAATCAAAGATCGACGAGTGAAATCATAAAGGAAGTATATGAGTAGAAGTTCTAAAAAAGGCCCTTACATTGATCTCAAACTTTCTAAGAAAGTTATGGTTCAAAAGCAAGATGGGTCAAAAGCTCCAATTAAGACCTGGAGTAGAGCATGCACAATCAGTCCAGACTTTGTTGGACATACCTTTTTAGTGCATCAAGGTAAGAACTTTATCGAGGTATTTGTTACTGAGGCTATGGTTGGTCACAAGTTAGGAGAGTTCGCTCCTACACGCACCTTCCACGGTCACGGTAAGATGGTCAAGAGATTGTTAACCAAGACATAAAAACAAGAAAAAAATTGTTATGATAGTTACAGCAACACAAAAATATAATAGACAAGCACCTCGTAAAGTGCGGTTAGTGGCAAACACTGTTCGCAAGTTGTCACTGAAAGCAGCACTTGAGCAGCTCGCTATCATGCCTCGTGACGCAAGTATTGTGGTTCTGAAAGTACTGAGACAAGCTATCGCAAATGCTCAGCACAATCACAACATTAACTTTGATGAATTAACAATTAAGTCAATCATGGTTGATGAAGGCCCTCGCTACAAGCGTTTTAGAGCAGTCAGTCGTGGAAGAGCACACGCTATCGTTAAGAAGACAAGTCACATTCAAGTTGCACTGCAAACGACAGAAGTAACTGCACCTGAAGTTGTGAAACCAGTCGCAGAACCTGTCGCTGAAGTAGTAGAAAAGAAGGCTGCAACAACCAAAAAGACAGTTGCTAAAAAAGTAAGCAAGAAAAAAGAGTAAAAATATAGTAGAATACACGTTTTGAAGAAAATATGGGACAAAAAGTAAATCCAATCAGCTTTCGTGTCGGGCCATTCTTTAACTGGTCAGCAAAGTGGTATGCTCCAAAGGCAGACTATGCAGCTACTGTCCTTGAAGATTACAAGCTAAGAAAGTATCTTGAAGAGAAGTTAAATAGTGCAGGTGTCGTTCGCATTGATATCGAGCGCTCACTGACCGTCATCAAAGTTATCTTACACGTTGCACGCCCTGGCGTTGTGATTGGTAAAGGTGGCTCAAATCTTGAAGACATTAAGAAGCAGATTGAACACATCTTAAACGTCTCAAAGTTAAAGAAAGATCGTGTTAAAATTGATCTTCGTGTTGAAGAAGTAACACAACCAGACATGAGTTCAAAGCTGGTCGCAGAAAGAATCGCCGGACAGTTAGCAAAACGCTTCCCACACCGCCGTGCAGTTCTGCAAGCAATTGAGCGAGTAATGCAATCAGGTGCTAAAGGTGTCAAGATTGCGTTATCAGGTCGTATCGGTGGCGCAGAAATCGGTCGCAGTGAAAAGTACTTCGAAGGAAGTATCCCAACTCAGACGCTTCGTGCAAACATCGATTACTTCCACCAATCAGCATACACACGTTCTGGATACGTTGGTGTGAAGGTTTGGATTTATAAAGGTGAAATAGTATAAGACCGTATGCTACAACCAAAAAAAGAAAAATACCGCAAACAATTTAGAGGCAAAATGAAAGGTGTCGCAAATCGTGGCACTGAACTAGCCTTTGGTGAGTTTGGTTTGAAAGCAGTTACTGGTGGTTGGGTGAATGCCCATGAAATCGAAGCTGCTCGCAAAAAGATTACGTTTATGACGAAACGTGCTGGTACCTACTGGTGCAGAATCTTCCCTCATAAGCCAATCACGAAAAAACCAGTCGGTGTTAAGATGGGTTCTGGTAAAGGCCCTGTCGAGACTCACGTCGCAGTCGTTCGTCCAGGAACAATCCTTTTTGAACTGGGTGGAGTAACCGCAGACGTTGCGAAAGATGCATTCTCAAAGGCAGGACACAAACTGTCATTAAAAACAGTACTGATAAGCAAATAATATGAAAAGAAACGATATTAAAGCACTACAGAACAAAACTCGTGCAGAGTTGCTCGCACTCTTAACAACATTTGAGCGCGAACTTGCTACCGCACGATTAAAGAAAGCTGTGGGAAAGTTGCAGAATGTTGCAAGTATTCCAGTGCTCAGAGATGATATCGCACGCGTAAAAACTATCATCCGCGAACAGGAAATGGCTGCATAAAAGGGCTTGAATCACTATGAAAACACTACAGGGAACAATCATCGCACTGAATACTCCACAAACCGCAAAAGTCAGCGTGGGTAGAACGTGGCAACACCCTATCTACAAGAAGCTCGTACGACGAACAAAGTCGTATGCTTGTCACTACACTGACATGCAACTTTCTGTGGGTGATAAAGTCGTTATCAGTGAATCAAGACCGATTAGTAAGACAAAACACTTTATAGTGTCAGAGAAGGTGCAATAAATTGGTATGATACAGCTTCGGAGCGTCGTACAAGTGGCAGACAACAGTGGAGCTCGAGAACTTCGAGTCATTCAAGTCTATGGTGGTTCAAAGCGTCGCTTTGGCTACGTAGGTGATATGATTAAAGCTTCAGTTATTAGTTCTGACGCACAAGGTACTGTTAAAAAAGGTGAAAAAGTAACAGCAGTTATGGTTCGTGCTCACAAAGAGCGTCGTCGTGCAAACGGTGAATACATCCGTTTTGATGACAACGCAGCGGTCATCATTGAGTCTCGCGAGAATCGTGAGCCAGTTGGTACCCGTGTGTTTGGACCAATAGCTCGAGAAGTAAAAAATAATGGCTTTGCAAAAATTGCAAGTCTTGCACCAGAAGTATGGTAGGATACAAATGAAATTTAAAGTAGGCGACACAGTACTGGTAACGAGCGGAAAAGACAAAGGCAAAAAAGGCGAGATTGCTCGTGTATTGCCTCAAGAAAATACGGTCGTGGTAACCGGTATGAACTTGTTTACCAGGCACATTAAACCAACCGCTGGTAAGAGTGGACAAAAAGTTGTTTCTGAGAGACCACTTTCAGTTGCAAAGATCACACACGTAAATGAAAATGGTGCTGCAGATCGAATTGGATACACAGTTGCAAAAGATGGCACAAAAGTGCGTATCTTTAAGAAAACTGGTGCAGCTGTAACAGAAAAAAAAGCAAAGTAAAAGACAAAGAGTATGACAACATTACAAAAGAAATACAGAGATACCGTCGTTCCACAACTCATGAAAGAGTTTGGAATTAAGAATGCTTTTGCAGTGCCTCGCATTACAAAAGTGGTCCTGAACACTGGTATCACTGATCCACAAGATCCTCGTGCTCGTCGAACAATTATCGAGAACGTAGCTGCACAATTCGCATTGATTTCAGGTCAAAAGGCAATGATTACTGTCGCAACAAAATCAATCGCTGGATTCAAGCTTCGTGCAGGAGATCCAGTTGGTGTCAAAGTAACTCTTCGTGGTGAGAAAATGTGGAACTTCTTAATTAAGTTGGTTGACATTGCACTTCCTCGGGTTAAAGACTTCCGCGGTGTATCAAGATCAGCATTCGATGGTCGTGGTAACTACAGTATGAGTGTCCAAGAGCAGATCATCTTCCCAGAGATTGAGTACGATAAAATTGATAGTATTCGTTCTTTGCAGGTTGGGATCGGTATCACCGGCAAGTCTGATGAGCACTCGCTTCGTTTACTTGAGTTAATCGGAGTGCCATTCACGAAAGAGGCAAAATAAGGACATCCTATGGCAAAAAAATCTGCAATAGCTAAATCAGTTAAACAACTCAGCAAGAGAGCATTATATTGGTCTCGCGGTGAGCGAAAAGAAAATCGGGTGTCGACTCGAGGCGTAAACCGGTGTAAAATAACCGGTCGACCACGTGGATACATGAGATACTTTGGTTTAAGTCGATTAACGTTCAGAGAATTGGCTGCCAAAGGAGAGTTACCAGGAGTAGTGAAAGCAAGTAAATAATATGATTGACCCAGTTAGCGACCTCATCATCAGAATTAAGAATGCAGTTCTTGCTCGAAAGAATGAAGTGCGGTTACCTCACTCCAAGATGAAGCAAGCAGTTGCAGAGATTCTTGCCACAGAAGGCTATGTCACTTCAGTAGCTACCGAACCAGCAGCTGTTGGTAAAGAGCTCGTGATCGTGCTGAAGTATGTTGGAAAACAGTCAATTGTTACCGACGTCCGCCGCTTATCAAAGCCAGGTCGCCGATTATATGCACCAGCAACTCAAATACCAAGAACTCTTGGTGGATATGGAATCACAATAGTATCAACTAATAAGGGTGTCCTTTCTGACAAAGAAGCTCGTAAGCTGAATGTCGGTGGTGAACTCCTCTGTCAAATTTGGTAGAACTGTATGTCAAGAATTGGAAAAAAAACTATTGCTCTTCCTTCAGCAGTGACACTTACTGTTACTGATGCTGGTATCGTCGTCAAAGGACCAAAAGGCGAATTAACTGTTCCTTTATTTGAGAACATCACCGTTACTGTAGCCGATGGTGCAGCAGCAGTTGAAAGAACAGCAGAATCAAAGCAGCTTCGCGCATATCACGGTTTAGTTCGCAGTATCTTAAACGCTCACATTACTGGAGTAACAACAGGTTTTGCTAAAACCTTAAAGTTAATCGGAACTGGATACCGCGCACAAGCAAAGGGTGCTGGTCTGAGTATCGCAGTTGGCTACTCACACCCAGTGGAAGTTGCAGCAGTTGCTGGAATCACCTTCACGCTCAAGGGTACTGACACGATCACCGTTGCAGGTATTGATAAACAGCTTGTTGGTCAAGTCGCTGCAAATATTCGAAGAATTAGACCACCAGAACCATATCAAGGTAAAGGTATAAAATACGAAGATGAAGTCATTCGTCGCAAACAAGGTAAAGCTGCCGCATAAAGTAGTGTAAGAAAAGAGTATGAAACAAATTAGACACGTCATCTCAGCAGAAAAGAAACGAATGCTTCGTATCAGACAGCACATGACTGGTACTGCAGAAAAACCTCGTATCTCTGTCACTCGTTCTAACAGAAGTATGAGTGTACAAGCAATCGATGATGTTCGCGGTGTCACACTGTGTAGCACTAAAGATGATCTTAAAGAGGCTGTCACAAAGACAGAGCGAGCAACTGCAACTGGAAAAAAGATTGCATCAACATTACTTAAGATGAAAATCACCACCGCAATTTTTGATCGTGGTGCGAATCGGTATCATGGACGGGTCCGCGCAGTAGCAGAAGCACTGCGAGAATCTGGAATTAAGGTATAATAAAGAATTCTATGGCAGAAGTACAACACAAAGAACCACGCGAATTTGAAGAGAAAGTTATTCAGGTTTCTCGTGTCTCTAAAAAAACTAAAGGTGGAAACAAAATGGGTTTCTCAGTCCTGATGGTTGTCGGAGATAAAAAAGGACGCGTTGGTGTTGGTCTTGGTAAAGCAAAAGATGTCCAGTCAGCAGTGAAGAAGGGCGTCAAAAAAGCTAAAAAACGCATGATCACCGTACCAATGAACGGGACAACAATCCCATTCCGCATCGAAGCAAAGCTTGGTGCTGGTATTATCATGCTCAAGCCAGCTCCAAAAGGTTCTGGAGTTATCGCCGGTGGTCCAGTTCGTGCTGTTGTTGAAGCAGCAGGTGTCCGCGACATCTCAAGCAAGATCATGGGTAGTAGTAACCAAGCATCAAGTGTGTACGCAACATTCGAAGCACTGAAGCAAATCTCACGAATTGTTGAGCTCAAGGGCTTGAAGTTAAAGTCGATTGCTCAAGTTGAAGCTGAAGCAGCCGAGATCATGCAAGAAACACAAGCAAAAGCTCAAGCTAAAGCAGCTGAAAAGGTCGCTGAAGCACCTGTAGCAAAAGAAGTTAAGAAGCCAGTCGCAAAGAAAACAACAAAAGTAGCACCTAAGAAAACAAAGTAGTCTGTATGTCACGCATTGCATCACTTCCATCAATAGTTGAACGTCCAAAAAAACGAGTTGGTCGTGGACTTGGTTCCGGTAAAGGTGGTCACACTTCGGGACGTGGTCAAAAAGGTCAACTCTCACGCCGTGGTGGTTCTATTCCATTATGGTTTGAAGGTGGTCAATTACCACTGATTAAGCGTTTGCCAATGCTTCGGGGTAAGGGGTTATTAAAGCCAACCTCAAGAGTAGTCGCTCTGACACTCTCAGACCTTAACAAGCTCGATGCGGGTACTATCTCACTCGACTCACTGAAGTTAGCACAAGTTATCCCACAAGAAGCACGAGCTGCAAAAATTATTGCAACTGGTACACTCACTAAAAAAATGGTACTCTCAGGTCTCAAAGTAACAAGTGCTGCCCAATCTGCAATCGAAGCAGCTGGTGGAAGCGTACAGGAATAATCTTTACAACCAGTGAAAAAAGCATTGCATTTTTTTCAAACACTGATCCACACACCTGTCCTTCGAAAGAAGCTTCTCTTTACCGCACTCATTTTCTTGGCCTTCAGAATTCTCGCTCATATTCCAATTCCTGGCGTTGATCTTATTCAACTCAAGAATATCTTTGCATCCAGTCAGTTCTTGAACTTGCTCAATATTTTCTCAGGTGGCACTCTCCGTAACTTTTCGGTAGTGGCTGTGGGAATTAACCCATACATTACTGCCTCGATCGTTATGCAACTGGGTGGCATGGTCATTCCTAAACTCAAAGAAATGCAGAAAGAGAGTGAATCAGGTAGAGAACAGGTAAACCAATACACTCGGTTCCTTTCAGTTCCGCTCGCTGTTGTTCAGAGTATCTCAGTTATTGCACTGCTCAGGTCACAGTCACTCCTGACTACTTCAGATCCACTGCACCTCATCACCATCGTTATCTCGCTAGTTGCCGGCTCACTGATCGTTATGTGGCTGGGTGAACTCATCTCTTTGTACGGCTTAGGTAATGGTATCTCGATGATTCTTCTAGGTGGCATTGTCAGTCAGCTGCCTGTTGCCGCTGCACAAGTTTTTGCTGCCACAACCAGTGATCAATTCCTTACCATAGCAGTGTTTGCGATTGTCTTTTTAGCAGTCATTGGACTTGTTGTCTGGATGACTGAAGCAGTTCGCAAAGTGACAATCCAGTATGCGAAACGACAGCGCGGGAGTAAGTTATATGGTGGTCAGTTAACGCATCTGCCAATAAAAGTAAACATTGCAGGAGTACTGCCTATTATCTTCGCGGTGTCTGTCATGCTCGCTCCTGCCTTTTTAGCTCGTATCTTTCAGGCTTCTGGGAATGCACTCCTGCAGGACTGGGCACGATCACTGATTATCTGGTTCGCGCCAACTTCTGCAATCTATCTTATTACCTACTTCTGTGTCGTTTTCTTCTTTACATATTTTTCTGCACTCATCTTCTTCAACGCTGAAGATATTTCTGATGAGTTAAAGAAGAGTGGGGCTTTTGTTCCGGGAATCAGACCAGGTGGCCCAACCAAAAAATTCCTTGAATTTGTTGTGAGTCGTATTACCCTCGTGGGTGCGCTCTTTCTCGGGTTTATCGCCCTTATGCCTTCACTTGCACAACTCGTAACAGGAATTAGTTCACTCGCTATCGGTGGAACAAGTGTCCTGATCGTCGTTTCAGTTATTCTTGAAACGGCCAAACAAGCAGATAGTATGGTAGTTGAGCAAAAGTACGAAAAGTATTCATAATCCGATACAAAGGAAAACTATGAAAATTGTATTGATTGGTATTCAAGGTGCAGGAAAGTCTACTCAGGGAAATATGCTCTCAGAGAAACTGGGGATTCCCTACCTTTCTTCAGGTCACATTTTTCGTGAAATGGCAAAAGAGAAGACACAGCTGGGCAGATGGTTGAAAGAAACCTTAAACTCAGGCGCGCTCGTTCCTGATGACACAACACTAGAAATTGTCTTAACCTACCTAGAGAAACCAGAGTACGCAAATGGCTATATTCTTGATGGCTTCCCACGCACTGTTCCTCAGGCTGATGTCTTCAACGGTGGTGTCGACAAAGTTGTGTACCTCAAAGTTTCAGACAAAGAAGCACTCTGGAGAATTTCAGGCCGCAACGACATCCGTGATGACGAGACACTGCAAGCTATTCGCAAGCGTATCTCACTCTTTCACGAGCTAACAGAGCAAGTTATTGAGTACTACCGCCAAAAAGATAAGCTTGTTGAAGTTGATGGTGAACTCGCTGTCGATGACGTCTTTGCAGCTGTCCTTGCACACTTATAGAGTGGAAAGTGAGCTTTTCATGCAGAATCTTCAGAAGAAAATAACCGCTATGCGCTCCGGTGGAAAGATCCTCGGACAGGTCCGCGACACGCTGGTGAAGTTCACTGAAGTGGGGATGACGTTTGCAGATATTGAAGCTGAAGCACAGCGGCTCTTAAAGAGCGCTGGGGTAAAACCAAGCTTTTCTACTGTTCCTGGATATCACTGGGCAACCTGCATCATGAAGAATGACTCGCTCTGTCATGGTATTCCTGGTAAGCAGCTCGTAGCAGCAGGTGATCTTATCACAATCGATATTGGCTGTATCCAAGACGGCTATCATCTTGATACGACAACCAGTTTTGCAGTCGCTCCAGTCTCCAAAAATGTCGAGACATTTCTTTCAGTCGGGCAGCACTCACTTGATAAAGCAATTGGTGTGGTGACTCCGGGAGCAAGTGTGTATGACGTGAGCTTCGCGATGGAAAAAGTTGTAACTCGGCATGGCTACGGCTGTGTGTATCAGCTGACTGGGCATGGTGTCGGTGAAGAGCTGCACATGGAGCCAAGTATCCCTTGTGTTGCGCAAAAGAGCGATAAGCGTCGTCAACTCACTGCAGGAATGACTATCGCGATCGAGATTATGTACACGGCAGGTAGTCCAGATTTAGTACTTGCAGCTGATGGATGGACGTATGTCACCCGAGATCACTCTCTTTCTGCTATGTTTGAAGAAACAGTCCTCGTCACAGATTCCGGGTACGAGATACTGACAAATCCGTAATTTTTTGGTATACTATATGTTCCGTATAGAAAGATACGGTTATTTTATGGGAAAAGTTCAAGATCACAAACGAGCAGCTAAAGCAAAACGTCAAGTTGACGTTACTGATGACTCTGCGGCACGCACCGACCGGTTCTCTGTTGAAGGAGTAGTCGAGTCGTGTCTGCCAAACACCATGTTCCGCATTAAAGTTACTGCCTCAGAAATACCACAAATGGTGGGTCATGAGGTGCTCGGAACACTCATCGGCAAGATGCGTTTGTTCCGTATTCGTCTTTTGCCTGGTGATTTAGTCAAAGGCTACGTCTCTAAATATGACCTCAATAAATGTAAAATAACGTATAGATCAACAAAAAGTAATTTGCAGCAAAACTGATACTTTTCAAAAAGGAGTACTCCTGGTATAGTTCAACCCTGTTTACAGAAAGAAATGTATGATTCGTATTGCCGGTATAGACCTGCCAGAACAAAAGAAAATTGCCTTTGCGCTGTGCTATATCTATGGTGTTGGCACAAAGTCTGCACAAGATATCCTCAGAGAAGCGAACGTTGATGCAGATAAACGCACCCGCGACCTCACTGCGGACGAAGTTAACCGTATTCAACGTGCACTTGATCACACTCCAGTTGAAGGTGATCTTCGCCGCATCGTTAACGACAATATTGACCGCTTAAAACGCATAAAATCGTATCGTGGACTTCGACACATTGCAAAGCTCCCTTCTCGTGGGCAACGAACGAAAACTAACTCACGAAATGCTCGTGGAGGTGGTAAACGTCGCACGGTCGGTGCAATGTCAAAGGAAATGGCACAAAAACTAGATGACGCAAAGAAATCATCCAAATAACGGAAGTAGTTTATGGCTCAAACAGCACCAATTCGCAAAACACAAAAAATAATCGCAGTACCAAAAGGTAGACTGTACGTTACCGCAACATTTAACACAACGCTTGCAAGTATTACAGACGAGCAAGGAAATGTGCTCTGTTGGGCATCAGCAGGTGAGTCCGGTTTTTCTGGTTCACGAAAGTCAACCCCATACGCAGCAACAATTACTGTTGAGAACGCAATTAACAAGGCTCGAGTGTACGGTATGCAACAAGTTGCATTGTACATCAAGGGCCCAGGGCCTGGCCGCGACGTGGCACTTCGTGTTTTGAAAGCGCAAGGTATCAAAGTAACAATGATTGCTGATATGACCCCACTTCCTCATAACGGAACACGGCCAAGAAAAGCAAAACATAACAAATCATAAAGTACTCTATGTCAAGATATACAGGACCACGAAATAAACGAGCACGAGCAGTTGGAGCAGACCTTGGTTTGAAAACCAGTGCTGTCAAAGTAGCTCGTCGTTTGGGCACCAAGCCTGGTCAGCATGGAGCAAAAGGTCAGAGAAAACTTTCTGGATTTGGTATTCAACTCAAAGAAAAACAAAAATTGAAGTATATATATGGTGTAACTGAAAAGCAACTTCGTG
>CAYMVN010000037.1:0-10789 GCA_964394125.1 uncultured Pseudomonadales bacterium
GTCAATTAACCAGATACTTGGCGTCTTAACAGCTGGCCTTGGTGGAATTGCCAGTATCTCTCTCTTGGTTGGCGGCATTGGCATCATGAATATCATGTTGGTGTCTGTGACAGAGCGCACTCGAGAGATTGGCCTGAGGAAAGCAATTGGTGCAACGCCAAACCTCATACTCTTGCAGTTTCTCATCGAGGCAGCTGTGCTTTCAATCATTGGTGGTGCGATAGGGCTTGCACTGGCCGCGGCAGGCACACTGGCAATTCAGAAGTTTGTTCCTGCCACCGTCACGCTTGATGCAGTGCTCTTAGCATTTGGTGTTTCATCAGCAGTGGGCTTAGTATTCGGAGCAGCACCTGCTCGACGAGCAGCACAGCTTTCTCCTATCGAGGCACTCAGATACGAATAGTGGTATAGTGGAAGTATGCTCCGACGGATCTTCTTTTTTATCGTCATCTGCGCGCTCATTGTTCTGGGCTATCTGTGGTATAGCAAAAAAGTGACACTTCCGGGTCTTTCTGCACTTCCCTTTGCTGTCCCTCAGTCAGTGCGACTCTCCGAGAGACTTCCCTCAGGGCTACTTCCTGAGAACCCAGAAGCAAGCCTCTCTGAGCTCTCTTCCCGTGCCAAAACAGTGGCAGAACAGACTGGTTCAGTACTTGGCACTGCAGTGCAGCAGTCTTCAGAATCGGGCAGTTTACAAGAACGAGCGTTCGACTATGGGCGGTATCTCTACTGTCAACAGGTTGTGAAAGACTATGAAAGTAGGGTGAAGAAATAGCGACTATATTTTATTTTTTCTTACTTCCTCGATCATTGCAGCTGCAAGTTCTGTTTTTTTTACATTGCGTTTTAGTACATACGCGCTCCAGCGATCAAAGTTTATTGTGATATTTGTTTTCTCATTCTCATAGTCAGCACTCGTTGCATCAATTCCCATGTTTTTTAGAACTGTAAGTATAACTGCTTCTCTCTCCAGATCAGTACGAGCTTTAGTAAATCGTTGTAAGGAATCTTCTACAAGAGCCGAATCTAGCTTCAGCAGGGCTGCAGCAATTTTAATTGTATCGATATACTGTTTGCCTTCAATAGACTCTGAGTCAATAAATGCATTCACTGAATCTCCGTTAAAAAATGACCCAGTAAGTTTGGTAAGTCGCGACCAAAGACCTGGCTGCTTTTTCGGCTCTTCTCCAGGAACTTCCCCACTCATATTCATCCCTTATAAATTGCTTCTACTCTTTATTTCTGCTTCAACCATGTCTTTGTCTTTGCCGTACTTTAAGCGAGACAGTTCTTTTATCATCTCCGCCTGTTTTAAGTTCATCCGTGCTTCGATCGTTGTCATGTCTTTCTGTAGCGACATACTAAACGGTGGCACCGGCTCATTCTTCACAATTGTCTTTATATACACATGGAACTTCTCGACATTAGTAAGGTCAGTCTCGTTAAAGATTGGGGTGAACTCGTGTTGCAGGAAGTTCGCATCTTGTACACCGATACGGAATGAAACAATCGAACCAACGTTTCCAAACACGGCATTCTTCACTTCTTCATCAATCTGACCAATAAACTGGTTTGCAACGATCAAGTTGAGGCGGTATTTACGCGCTTCAGACAAGATAACCGCAAAGTCTTCAGTTGCGTAGTTCTGGAACTCATCGACGTACAAGAAAAAGTCGTGCCGCTGTGCCATTGGAATATTCTGCCTGCTCATGGCAGCGGTTAAGACTTTTGGAACTAAGATAAGACCTAAAAACTTTGCATCTTCTTCACCCAAAATACCCTTCGATAAGTTACATAAAATAATTTTCTTTTCGTCCATCGCTTGTCTGAAGTTAAATGAGCTGGCTGGTTGTCCAATGATATTGCGCATTGTTTTGTTAGTCACGAACCGGCCAAACTTAGAAACGATGTAGTCGAGTACTTCAGATTTATGGAAGTCACTTGTCTGTGCAATTTGGTCAGTCCAGTAGCGTTTTACGACAGGATCTTTAATGTACGGCAGCAACTCTTCAAGATATTTTGTGTCGGTCATAATGCGCACGAGCTCTATAAACGTAGAACCTTTTCGGTACATAATTGAGAGCATCGCGTTGCGAATTGCGTGCTCAAAACGCGGACCAATAATACCAGTGCGATGAGGGTCATAGAGCTTGTACATGAGCCCGATAACTGAACCGACAACAAAGTGCCGCTGCTCTTCGGTGTCTGCTTCCATCATGTTCATACCCATTGGTCGCTCAAGATCTGACGGGTTAAAGTAGATAACATCATCTGCCCGTTCTGGTGGCATGAGCTGCAAGATATCTTCGATAAACTCTCCGTGAGGGTCGATCGCACACACACCGTGACCGGACTCAATGTCTTGCAGGATCATCTCTTTGAGAAACTCTGACTTACCCGTACCCGTTTTACCGATGATGTACATGTGCCTGCGCCGATCATCAAGTGACATGAAAACTTTGCGTTCCACCCCGCGATACTTAGACATACCTAAGTACAAACCTTCATTGGGGATATTATTTGGAGCTGGTGCATGCTTTGCATTCAGCCACTGAATATGTGGTGTCTCAACTGTCTTGTTTGGAAAGTGAAAAATACTCGCTAGCTCTTCTGTGTTGAGAATCGAGGTGTGTCGATTCATAAACGGCATGTACCGATAAATAAAATCGATCATAAAAAAGTGTTTCAACCAGATCTGCCCCCGCTTAAATGAGTTATACGCCGAAGTGTACTGTGCAAAAGCACCAATAATATTACTTAAGTGAGACTCTGCCGCATCTTCATTTGGAGCCGAGACAACTACCCGCAGTGAAACTCTGAAGCCTGGTTTTTCTAGCTTACTAGAAATTGCTTCCATCTCTTTTGGATCGTGTCCGTAGGTGGCTTTTTCAGGATCTGCTTCTCTCTTTTTTTCTGCTGAGATAAAGTTTCGTGCCTTCTTCTTCCAACCTTGTCCGAGTGGTTGAATTAAGAACTGAACAATCACACCTTCGCCAAACTCCATCTTGGCGAGTCCTGAGGTAATAAGTGAAAGCCCATCGGTCGGCAGATCTTTATATGTCTTTATTGGAAAGTGTTGTGACCTGTCAAGCTCAAGTGCCGAGAATGCAACTTTTCCTTTCTCGCTAAAGATATTCAACTCTTCTACTTCATTCATTTCCGCTGAAGGATACGCGCCGTTGATTTGTTTTTCGACTAAGTCTTTAATTTTCCTCGGGCAGCTGACGTAAAAACCAATGTACTCTTTTAAGCCGACAAGTTCGAAGGCAAAGTAGTCTTCTTGCGCCAGCCAATCATCAAACATGCCGCTTTTTTTAAGCGAGTACAAACCAGCAAACATCTGTTCTGCAGCATCAATTTTTGTCTCACTGTCACGCGGCACTTTTACAAGCAGTGTCACAAAGTTCAGTGCATACTTTTCTCGGTTACGCTGTCGCCACCAATGAAAGATGAGGAATGCAAAAATGAGCACTACCGCTAACGAGCCCAAAAAAAGCAACACTGCTCCAGCCAAAGTGGTGAGTTGTGCCAGGACTGTTTCAAGTTGCATGTTCATACAGACTACTTTGCTTGTTTATAAATAACGTTACCAAAAAACATCTTAGCAATTTTATGACTAAACTCAACGAGCCAGCGGACACTAAAGGTTGCGTTCTTTTTCATACCAATTTCTTCTTGTACTTTTGTCAGCGGCAGTACTTTTACGACTCGCTCTTGAATTGGAGCATGAATGCTGGTTGGAGCGGGTGGCTCTTCTGCTCTGACAACAACTTCTTGTTTTTGATCACTTTGATCAGTTACCCGCTCGATGTAACTCTCTACTTCTGGCGGGATTTCTGGGGTGTGCTCTACTTCTGCATACTGCATGCCACCCGGAAGTTCTTGTGTCTGCAGTAGTACTACCAGCTGCTCTTTACTGCTAGAAGCTTGTATCTGTGGCTCTAGATACGTCTGCACTGCGATTGGGAGTGCCTGAGAAAGCACTGAGGGCTGTGTTGTCTCGGCTGCAATTTCATCAAGTACATCTGAGAACAGTTCTAACTTTACTTCTGGTGTGATGTCGTTCACACTCACTTGAGTCGGAACTGCTTGCGGCTGCTGGAACACCTGCTGAACAGCACCTTTTTGTGATAAAAGCTGCTGCAGGACACGCTGACCAGAAGTCATACTATCTGACATATCTACCATAATACCATCTGATACCCCTATGGGAGAATGACTACTTGACCTTTTGCGATCTTTTTCTGTTCGATGAACCCGGCAGGAACCTCAAGTACGTGTGTTACTGGAGAGCTCGGGCTGTATACCGGGAGTTGTGAAAGTGGTGTGCCCACTGCTGGTGCTGGCACACCGATAGTTGTGTCTACTACTTGCCCCGATCGTATCCAGATAAAATCAAGTGGAAAGTGCATATCCTTCATCCAAAATGTGGGCGTCACTTCAGTTTGAAAAACAAAAAGCATGCCATCGCTGCCGATACTCTTTCTGTAACTCAAGCCTGTTGTGATACTCTCTGTTGTGTTCACGAACTCAACCTCAAGTGACACCTCGCCAATTCGGATAGTATGTAAAGAGTGATCTCGAATTACAGGTTTTTTTTGCAAAAAATAAAACATCCCAAGGCTAGTAACACTAATGAGCAGTATGATGAGAAACTTTTTCATGCGTTTTGTACCGAGTTCTCATATAATACCAGATTATGCATAAGACAGATATCACAAGTAAAAGAACAATTTGATTAACACCCATTGTGGCGTACACCACACCTCTCTCTATTCTGAAAAAATCAAGAAAAAATCTGAGTACTGCATAGGCAAGCAGATAGCGCAGAAGTGCCTGTCTATTCTGTGGGACAGCTATAATCAGCGCGACTCCCACCATCTCATAGGCAAAAAGTGGATGAAAGTACTCCGAAGACTGCACGCTCTCAAGCCGAAAAGCGGGAGGAATGTAGATCGCCCAAGGTAAGCTTGTGGGCAGTCCGTACAGTTCATAGTTTACTGCATTCGCGACTCTCCCAATAATTTGGCCGATGGCGAGCGGCACAGTAAGCGCATCAAGATATTTTGGTATGTACTGTCGATATTCTGGTTTTTTCCAGTATAAAAAGCCCAGTGTTGCTGCCCCAGCAAGTAGTGCTCCAATAATGCTCATCCCGCCATTCCAGACAGCAAAGACGGCACTCAGCGGAGCTGTTCTATACACAGCAAAGTCAGTAACAATATGCCAAGCCCGAGCGCCGATAAAGCCCGCACTGATCACACTCCAGCTCAGGTGTGAGAAAACTGAGTCAGGAATGTGCGCCCTTTTGGCTGTTCTCTCTGCGAGAGTGAGTGCTGAGATAACAGCAACTCCGATAATAAATCCATACCAATGAAAGACCATATTAAAAGAGAAACACTATCGAAGTAATACCCATAAACGCGATAAATGCCCACACCACCTGCGTTACTTCAGCTTGTGAAAGTGTTCGTTTGAGTTGAAATAAAAAGTGATATTGAAACGACAATGGGTCGTTTTTTAGTATATATGCTTCTGAAGCGAGCGTGCTGCCAATTGCAAAGACCAGCCCACTACCGAGGACACTTGCGCTTGAAGTATGCACAAATAAAGCAACTGGAATGTAGGCAAGTATAAACAGCACAGAACGGGTAATAAGTTGTTTCGGTTCAGTTCTCAGCTCGTTGTAGTACGGGTACAAGAACACACCGTCAATCCACATAACAGCGTTTCCAATGTAAAACCCCAGCAAAAAAAGGATGACTGTCAGTAGGCTGCCATCTTTCGGAAGAATCTGAATAAAGTACAGTAAAACAGCGTATACAACCGGAAGCAGATACTGGAACAGGAGTAATCGTGCGCTATTCGACATGCTGTGCTTGCCCTCTCAGTACTGCAGTGCGAGCGACTGCTTCCGCAATCTTCTCTCTAAATATTTCACTTGAATTATACTCTTTTTTCAACGCGTCGTGTACTTCTTTCAGCTCAGCAGGGGTGACACCTTTTCCAAAAACTAGCATGTGTTCGCCTGCATAGATTGCTTTTACTGCCACTTCACTCAAAGGCAGTGGTTCACTTGGGTCAGCGACGTTGTACCGAGCAGCGAGCATATCAAGTGCATCAGAAAAAACAACTGCTTGTGGTGCTTTTTGATGCAGCGTACCTAAACAAACAGGACTGAGTGAACACGGAGCATCTTCAGACATCTGTGACACAAGGACGTGTGCAGCCATGACTCCAGGGGCTGGTCTGAAGGCAGCCAGCGACTCAAAGAGTGGCAGTTCTGGAGGCAGTGCTGTTAGTGCATCAAGTTTTTTATGGAGGTCAGTAGTGACTGTGCCAATACCAGGATAGTGTTTGAGGACTGGCATAATTCCCTCAGCAGAGAACGCTCTCAAGTACTCAGTTGCAACTTCAGCAATCTGTTGGACGTCAGTACTACACGAGCGATCACCGAGTGGGCCGGTGCCATCCTCACTATCAAGAACTGGTGCGAAGACAACTGAGACCCCGACTGCTTTTAGCTCTGCTGCAGAACGTGCCAAAAGTGTGGTGCGCTCTTCTGAGGGTCGTGCACAGAGTGCGCGCCAGCTTGGCAAACGAGTAAAACCAGCCCCTTTATATCGCTGTACACTGCCTCCTTCGTGATCGACAGCAATGATGAGCTTTGGATTAATTGCACTGATTTCTGCAGCAACTTTTTTTGCCGACTGAGTGGAAATTGTATCACCAAAAACAGTCACACCGGCTAGTTTCTCCTCTGCAACTAAACGGAGCATTGCCGACTGCGAAGCGGCACGCAACCCACTATCCAGTGGAGCTAACAAAACACTCCCCACGATGGTATCATCGTACACTGGTTTTGGTGGAGCACTTGGCTCAATTACTTGAGCGATACTACTTTGGGAGTTCCTCTGAGCTGTTGGTTTTATGAAGAAGTACCACCGACCCAGTACTCAGTGGCATCATATTTTTCTCTTTTTTTGTTGTTTCAGTTGCTGCAACTTCCACATAAATAACCGGGCTTTATTTTTTGCAGACTGCGCATCACTCACAAACGAGAGTGCTTGTTCAAGCATACCGCGATCGAGCGTTTTTGACAGCCGCATGTATAACGATTTGTGAGCCATGTCATCGAGTTCAAGCGCTAACCTGTAGCCAAAGTCTTGAAACTCCTGCGTTATGTATCCGCCTTTATCTTCTAAAGCGAAGCCACTGAAGAGGTCACCGATTTGTACAAATTTTTTTTGTGTGCTCATTTTGCGTGCCGAACTAGAAGTAAAGAAGTAAGTGTGCCGATTCCTGCTGTAATAAAGAGGAAGTGCCAGTCTGTTGAGTAGAAAAGGGCGACAGAAATGCACGACCAAAAAAGAATACCAGTTGCACTCATCACCAGCTCACGATACACAAAAAATGAGAATGCTTGTGCCCCTCTGCTGAGCTTGACGATTGAGATATCAAACATCAGCCAGTACACACTACCAATCACTTTTTCTGAAGTCTGAATTGAAGCAAGCAGCCAAGGGAAAGTAAACACCGCTCTAATAAACCACAAAAGCGCGAGCCCGATTCCTGAAAGATAGAAAGTTGTCTTCCCTTTCATTCTATCGATGTAGACACCCACCGCCACAACACAAATAAGCGCCAGAATAAGAGAAACAGTAAATAAGTACCCCATTCGATCTACCCCGCCAAGAATTAAGTAGATGTATAACGGCCACAGGAGCATAACCGCATCGTTTATATACCGCCCTGCGTAGGCAACCGTCTGAGTGAAGAAGGGCTCTCGTTTCATCCATCGCATAAACTCTGTCCAGCTGACGGTATCATGTTGTCTTTGAATGGTTATAAGTCCAACCAAACAAAGACTGATCAGTTGCAGCACTGTTGCAAGCAAAAACAGCGAGGAGAATCCATAGCGATATGCCATAAAACCACCAATGGCAGGAGTAATTGCACCTACAAGTTGTAAGAAGAATTGTAAAATTCCCATCGAGCTGCCAATCTTTTTATACTCGGCATTCTCACAAAATAAGGTGAAGTATCCTGGCCAGAAAAGATTTGCCTGCATTCCTTCAATGAGTGCAATTGGAATAACTAAGAGTGGATAGGTCGGCACAAAAATAAGCCCAACAAACACACATAAACGAAACAGGTATGAGAAGAAAAAGGCTTTTGAAAAGCCGATCCTCTTCGTCAGTTTGCCGAGGGGAAGAATTGTTATAAAAATTGCTATTCGCTCGAGTATGTAAAAACCAGCCATAACGAGCAGTGAACGGTGCAGAGGGTCGAGTGGTAAAACAGAGACCCCTGCAGCATTAAAAATATGCGTACTTTGTTCAAAAACAAAGATTGGAATAAAGAACAAGGTAATCTGATTTATGATGTCGCGAATAATTCTTACTAGATACAGCAACTTCATGTTCTTATCAAAAGTAGGCAGAAACGAAGTGCTCAAGTGGAGGTGCGCCCAGTATCTAGACATGTACTTTATCGTAGCAGAAATTACTTGAATTCACAGCTGTACTCTACTGTAGTCGCTCAACAATCTCAGGAATAAGGGCACTCAAAGTTTTATTTTCTTCTTCAGTAAATGAACCGAGCACATACTCTCTGGCAGGCCAGGCTGCACGAGCTGCACCTCTATTTTCAACCCCGACACGCACATGCCAAAAATCATGAGTACCTAAGTGTTCGTAGAGTGAAAGTAAGCCGTTGTGTACTTTAGGCCCTGTCCCAAACTGGATTTTATAGCTACCAAGGGCAATATCAAGATCGTCATGCACTACCCACAACGACTCTCCGTCTTTCTTTGTGAAACCAGTTTTATAGTAGTCAAAGAAACTTCGTACGGCTAAGCCAGAATCGTTCATAAATGTAGTAGGCTTGATGAGTGCAACACTCGGGCTTTTGTAGAGCTCAGAGTACACTTTCTTATCAGTTTTGAATGAAACACCCATTCGCTGAGCGTATGCATCAAGCACCAAAAAACCCACATTGTGTCTCGTACGCGTATACTCTTCTCCAGGATTGCCTAGGCCGATAATTACTTTCATACACCGTATTGTAGCAGTCATTGGTATAATACTGGTACAAGAGACTCATATGTCAAAAAATAGTGCGCCGTTTTTCAGTATCGTTATTCCTACGCTGAACGAAGAAAAGTATCTCCCCGTTCTCTTATCTGACATCGCTGCTCAAAGCTGCACTGAGTACGAAGTCATCATTGTTGATGCTCATTCTGAAGATAAAACCATTGCAGTAGCACAATCTTTCTCTAAAAAAATGCCGCTTTCTACGCATCTCTCAAAGAAAAAGAATGCGGGTGCTCAAAGAAACGAAGGTGCTGAGCGAGCGCGAGGAGAGTGGGTACTCTTTATGGATGCAGACAATGCACTTCCCCCCTATTTCCTTGAGGGAATTAAGTATCAGCTCAGTAAACAACCAGAGACAGATGTCTTTACCACACTCCTGAGAGTTAAAGAACCAGAACGGTTGTATAAAACAATTGAGCAAGCGCTTAACTTTGGGCTCGTCCTTATTCGGTTACTTGATAAACCGAGTGCCTACGGAGCATTTATCGGTTGTAAAAAAAGTGTTCTCAATCAAGTACACTTTGACGAAACGCTCATCTTTGCTGAAGATGGACAGTTCGTAACGAACTGTCATCAGGCTGGATTCACGTTTTCACTTTTTAGAGAGCCACACTTTTACTACTCAATGCGCAGAGTCAAAGCGCAGGGCACGCTTTCAACACTGAAGATCTCAATTCCCCTGCTCATTCGCTATGCGCTAGGTGATGATCTGCATGGGGTAAAAGAGTATGTTATGCTCGGTGGCAAGTACTATGACACGCTACTCTCTAGAGAGAAGTCACTTTTTTCAACAGTACAAAAATACATCCAAGTTGCGTCAAAACAACAACTCCGAAAAGCTCGTGCAATAGTGAGATCACTGCCTGAACTTGATTTCTAGTCTGGTATGCCAACAACTGTAACTGAACTTCTGTACAGTAAAAACTCAGATGGTGACTCGCTTGCTGTGAGAGTTTTTGGGGCGCGTTCACACTATTCTGAAAACTATCTCTGCATTTCTGGCATTGGCGGCGATAGCACATCTTGGACAGCGTTTGCGCAGGCACTACAAAAACTGCAACCCACAGCTTGCGTGATATCATTCGATCTTCGTGGGCACAGCCTCAGTACAACTCATTTTTCACCACTCAAAAAAGATCTCTGTACGACGTTAGCCGAAGATGTCTCACTCCTTATTCACCATTTTGAACTGAAAGACTTTACGTTGGTTGGTCATAGCCTTGGTGGGCTGGTAGCGTTGGCGTATCTGCACAATCGGATGAGCGAACTACCAAAGCGTACGATACTGGTAAATACACCAGAAAATTTTCAGTGCCTTCCCAGTATACTGCACCCTTTTTTCTACTCACTGCTTGCAGCTGTGTCACACACACTGCCACCTGCCAAGACACCGTTTACTGATGCGCTTCACCAGCGATATAAAAACTCCTGGGACTTTTTTCTTCCCCGTGTACGGCAGGATATTGCCTCTGTTGGTTTCTTAAGATTTATCTTCCTTTGGCTCACAACGTTGAGTCTTCCCCACTGTTCCTACACTATCTCAAGAAAGATACAGCTTATTAGTATTGCAGGAAAAAATGACTTAGTTGTATCCGCACGTGCTTCACGAGCACTCGCACGTAAACTTCCTGGGTGCACACAGTGGAGCCTCAAAACAAATCACAACTCTGTTATTAACGAACCCGAAGCTATTG
>CAYMVN010000038.1:0-10538 GCA_964394125.1 uncultured Pseudomonadales bacterium
CACAGCTGGTACCACAATTTACTCAAATGTGGTTGCTTCCCAGGTTGAACTCCATAAACCATATGGCGGTGTTTTCCCAACCGTGGCAAAACTTGCTCATCAAGAAAATATTGAGCAGTCAGTACAGCTTGCACTCAAGCGTGCGCGTGTTTCAGTTTCTGATCTTACCGCCTGTGCAGTAACAATTGGTCCAGGTCTTGCGCCTGCGCTTGAAGTTGGTATTCGCTATGCAAAACACTTCGCAGAGACCAATACACTGCCACTGATACCCGTTAATCATCTTGAAGGGCACTTGCTCTCAGTCCTGGCGGAAGCTCACACTCCTGGCAGAGAGCCTGCTCACCCGTTGCCTCGCTTTCCTGTCTTAGCTGTCATTATTTCTGGTGGACACTCACAATTTGTGCGCGTTTCAGGTTACGGAGAGTACACGATTTTGGGTAGAACTTTGGATGATGCGGCTGGTGAGTGCCTTGATAAAATTGGCCGCATGCTCAACCTAGGGTATCCCGCAGGGCCAGTTATTGAAGCGTTTGCCAAACTGGGGGATGCCACACGCTACCCATTCCCGCTGCCACTGACACAAGTAAAAACCGCTGACTTGAGCTTCTCAGGATTGAAGACCTATGCCCGAAACAAGATCGAAGAAATAACGAATGATCATCCATTAGAAAAACAAGAAATATACGACTTTTGTGCGAGTGCACAAAAGGCAGTATTTAGACATATTTGTTATAAACTGAACACTATTTTAAAAAGTGATGAATATACCGAAATCTGGTTAAGCGGCGGAGTCGCTGCAAACACTAGTTTGAGAAAAGCACTGCGAGCTACCGTGAAAAAAAATGGTCAAAAAATACACGTGCGTATACCGTATAAAAAATCTCTCTGCGGCGACAATGCAGCGATGATTGGGATAGTAGCGGGGTTAAATAAGCAGTTGCAGCGCTACACAACTCTGCAGTCATTTCCTGATCGAACTCCCAGTGGTAATCTAACTTCACTACGAGCTCAATACAGCAGTGGACCTGTTTGAACTCTATGCCGCTGGTCAATATCTTCTCGCGGTTCCCGTATTACTCGTTCCAGCTCTTGCATCGGTACTGCCAGAACACTCCCTGTCATAGGATCTATCATATAGAACTCATACGTATTTTCAGTAACTTCTTTGAAATCGACAACTAAGAGTGCATGTTCACCGGCTGTCTGAACCACTTCGCCAGGCTTTGGCACGCGCTGACCTCTCCAATGCGGATTAGTACGATCAGCATGCACTACCCGTCCTCGTAAGCTTCCTGCTGTCGAGATGAGCATCGCGCGTTCACCAATTTCTCTATCCAGAAGGAAGTACTCTGACGCATATGCATCAAAGCGAGTGTTCCTATGTGCAGTAAAATAAGAAATCAACGCATTTATCTGTTGAAACTCACTCACATTCACAAGAGTATTTGTATTTGGTACTCGTGTGAGCACGTGCACTCGTGAACCATCAAAATCCATGAGTGCAGCAGGCTGCACAAAGCCACCTCCATGCTTTTCTCTCCATATATTCAAGATTCTATCAATAACAGCTTGTTGTTGTGCAACATCTGTAGTGTTGTTTTTTAGAATTTGAAGGTACGCATACGATAGCGGAACACAGGCACTGCCACTGGAAGTGTTCCTTGAGAGAATCGCTCTCATAAATCTGAGATCTCTGTGTATCAAAACTAGATCTTCAGCCGAGGCTCGCTCACCTGAAGTCGTGGAGGTATCAGTACCCCACCGTATGCGAGGAGCAGTTGTCGTATGCTCTACAAGTATCCCAAAAGAAATGTGTTTGCCAGCTTTAAGAAAGGACAGCAGAGCTGCTTTCTCATCTGTTTGAGAAAATGTATTAAACGGCACTCCGTCTATCAAGAGGACTTCTGTTGCATGACACTCTTTCAGTGCAGTTCTTACTAAGAAAACTGCAGCTATAAGTATCTCTACAAGTTTTTCATTTAGCTGATTCTCAGCTCTCATTTCTTCTAAGAATTTTGTGAAGAGCGCATTTGTAGACTCTACTAAGAAGTTAGGATTCTTCTTTGTATCACTTTTTAGTTCTTCAAGCAGCTGTGCTAGCAAGTCTCGAGAGTTTCCGCCCAATCTATTTTCTACAGACTCTTGTGGTCTATCAAATGGGGCGCTTGATTTTACTGCCTCTGAGCTCATGCAGCAGCTTCGTACTCGGCAACGAGCTTCTCGGTGAGCTCTTCGCGAACTGTTTCTATCGACTTGCCTGTTTTTGCTTGAAATAACTCTGCCATTTTTGCGAGTTTTTGCTCTTCATCAAGAATTGAGGCAAGCTCTTTTACCTGTTCTGAATCGAGTGCAGCAGAAATCTGCTCAATCACCCCATCTGTTACCAAACGAGTGAGTCGGCCCAGAATGAACGAGACGTCATCACCAGGCATTTGTGCAGCAACAAGTGAGTCTTTTAATCGAGCAAGGGCGGTGAATGCTGGGGCAGGTTGTTGTGACATAGCTGTATTAACTTACAATAATTACTTTGTACTACTTCAATGAAGCCATGTATGCATCGTAGGCTTGAGGTGTTTTAAACACTAACTGAGTATTTGCTTGCGCCAGAACACTATCGACTCCATCCCTTGCCATAATTTGACCAATAAGATCGTTTTTATCTATTACGTCAAGTAATCTATGCACAAATTCCAAGTCAATTTTAACAAGACCTTCTTCGGTTTGAATCGTCTGTACTGGCATGCTCTCACCGTGCTGAATATAAGAGATAACTGCACTGCGAACTGGTGATAACCCCACAGGAGCCGTCGTCAACGAATTGTGACCGGCAGTATCTTTCTCCCACTTATCCCAGATCTCACTCACAAAGGTACCAACTAAATCAGGGCGATTAATTACGATACCAGGTGATTCTTTGAGCCAGTTATCCATCACACCGATAGCTACTGAAGGATGAGCCAAGTGCATATTATGATATTCAGCTTGCGCATGCGCCAGGAGCGCTTCACCTGTTTGCACAGTAGGCTCCACAGTTACCTGAGCTGGTGCAACCCCTGGTTTTGTTTCTGTTTGACTGACCGTTGTCGTGTGCGTGGCAGGCTCAGCTTTTTCTCCATGAGCGATATGCAGGAGTGCTGAAATTAGTTCTGGTTTTTTTGCATTATCTGCGCCAGAAGCACCGTCAAAGAAGCTCGTAACTATCTCTTGCTCTAGCTGAGTGCGATCTGCTGCTGGTGTCTTAAGCGCATGACTATAGAAAGCCTCCAGGTTATGCATCTGCTCAGGAGTAAGCTTAAATCCTTCAATCTCCGGATGATTCTGCTTTATCGCTAATAGATCTTGGATAGAGTGCATGTGCTCATCAACCACGGCGACTTGACTTGTAGGAGAAAGGTCGTGCCCGCCGACGACGTTATTGAACGCAACTTGTGCATCCTTAAGACCATCAGTGACTTCTTTCTCTGTCGAGACTTCGGCTCCATACCCCCATGGATGTGCGTGACCAAAGGTTTCAATTTTCACTGCGCTACCACTCGTGGCTGCTTCAACACCAGCCTGAACACCTGTTGTCACTGCATGAATTGCTTCACTGTTCGCTGAACCTGTTGCGGCATGTGCAGCTGAAGTTGAGCCGTCATGTATGTTTGCGCTAATATCTGCTCCAGCTGTCGCATGTTGTAAGTTTTCAGTAAATGAAGGTGCCGTTGCAGGTTGCTGAGCAACTGATGAGGACGTAGTAGCATGAGTACTTTCTGGCTTCGTAAAATCTTGCCACCAGCGCGCGAATCCCCCCAACACAGTTTCTGTACTTTGATGCAATTCAGCTGGACTTGCAGTACTTACAGTTGGTTCACCTGGACTCCAAAAGCTTCTTTGTTCGGTTGCTTGATCTGTTGTAGCAGTTGTTACTGTAGAGCTACCAATATCTGGAGTTGTGACTACCGAATCTCTTGCATCAGGTTTTTCCTCAAAACCAGGAACAATATGATCTACATGTATTGGGCCACTTGGAATACTCGCAGCATGGTCTGTGCTACTTTCTGCTACGACTGGAGCTGCTGCAGAAGGTGCTTCTCTGAAAGCATGCGCTGCAGAGTTTTCTGCTGCACGAGCTGCAGAACTCGGGTGAGTTGCACTTTCTGTGTCGAAGTGCTCAGTAGGCATACCCAGAAGGTGGGCTGAGTGAGCGACTGCGTAGCCACCCATTGCACCAATGGTAAAGACTTTCAAATTTGGCCCAACAACACTAATTACGTCATTCTGCCACTGATTAAGCTTGTCAAACAGTCTACCCTTTAGTGTGTTTGAGTCTGCTCTTTCTATAGTTGCTTTTCGTGTGGATGCTGAAAATACGTTTTCTGTTGACAGCGTGACCGCGCCGGTAATCAGCATCTGCTTGAGTGAGTGATCAATACCAGCAATGTACATAATTAAGTCGATTGCTGCACCTGCGCCAGCACCGAGCCAGAATGCTTTATTCCCAAGCATCCCTTTTGCAGCCTCAAGTTTCTGGCGCAACCAGTTCTTTTTAGCTTCAGGAAGTTTCGACTCTGCAACCGCTGCGTCTGCACTTGCTTCTGCTTTTACATCTGTTTCAACAACTGCTTCAAGTCCTTCATTTGCAACAATTGAGAGTGATTCGAGTTGTTTTTGTAGCACTTTGATATCTCGCAAACTTGGCTTATCTTCTAGCTTCTCCGCAATTTCGATAGCTGTTATCGCCTCCAATGCTTTCTTGGCCGCAGCAACCCCGCTACGATCTTTTGTAGAGTCTTTGTGCATTGTCCTCAGCTTGGCATCGAGTGCTTCTTTGATGTACGTAAGATCGGCTGCTTTATAGTATTCTTGAGCCTCACGATTTTTGCGATTCCAAGGGAGCTCCCAACCTTTTTTCTTTGCTTCTTCAGGGGTTTTAGCTGAGTCAGCTGAAGCAACTGCTTCAGGAGTTTCTTCTGAAGGTACCTCCGGCATGAATGGCTGTAAGAACTCTGCTGCGGGAACTTCTGTGCCATCGTTTTGAGGGAGTGTCACATTGAGCCCGTTCAAGAGTCCGAATAGCTCTAGCATTTTTTCAGGTTCGTCATAAATAGCGTCTGCATCTGCATAGGCAGAATCAAACTTGGCCATTTCAGCTAACAAACCTAACGCTTTTTGTGCGTCAGCAGCTTTCGCCATACTGTCAGAATCTCGCTCAGTGCTAAACTTGATTTCTTTTAGTCGCTTGGAGAGAATAGAATTATTGAGCATCCCTGAATGGAAGAGCTCAGCGAAACGAGTAAAAGCTGCAGTTCCTTCAAGAGTGTACTGTGGCACTTCGAGTTGCTTAAATGTGCTTCCAACCTCAATCTGCCTACCCAATGTTGCAGAAATACTTGATTCGTAGAAACGCTTCAGCCCACCAAGTACTCTAGAAACACCAGTCCCGCTTGTCCGTTCCATGGTTTTTTTCACGCCCTTAACACTTTCCAAGAGATCACTCATTTTTTCACCAAAAGTTTTTCGTACTTCTGGCGTGTACTCTGCCACTGCTTGCGCAATTTCTGCGGCGATCTGTTTATTTTCTGTTTGAAGCTGAGCGAGTTCTGCTTGACTTTTTGCTTGTGTGGTAGCTGCTGCGTTAAGAGCACTCTCAACGAGATTCTGTAGTTTAAAAGACATAAAGTGAACATCAGACCTAACATCAAATGCTGCTTTAATTCCAGTAATATGTCTATTAACTGTTATACCTCTCAATTTTAAGACTTTAGCATGAGGACTTTTATTTAATACACTTTCCACAACATTATAGAACTGATGACTATTCATCTTTGATAATGGATTCTCTGAAGTTGCTGCATGTTCAGTACCTCCAGGCAGTGGGGAGTCTGCAGACAGTTCGGAAAGCACATTGATACTAGCACCTGGTGCTACAACCACCTCTTGAGTAGCTTCTTCTACAGGAGCAGTAGCTGCTGGCAGTTCGGCTGTAGCTTCAGGAGCGGGCAATGCAGTATTAGCAGCTCCAGCTTCGATTCTTTTAAGTTCATCAAGTAACTCAGCAGGTGTTTTTGCGACCTCATTCTCTGGCTCTTTTTTTGCTACTTCTTGATAGACTGGACTAACTGGATTATTTTCACTCATAATTTGCTTCTCACTTCGTTGTACGATACATACACTGCGGTATATGCCCTTTAGTTAGTATAGCGATACGGCAATCCACTCTGCAAGTAGTATTATATCGGACACGCACCACTTGCGCACTTTAAGTGTTCGTAATCGATGTCCTCCAAGAGATTTTCATCTTTCTCGATCTCGTCAAGAACACGCATGAACTCACTAATGGTGACCGGCTGTTCTGGCTGGTACTCGTAGGCTGTGGCATCTTGTTGTGGCATGAGCGAACAGCACTTAATGAGCCCTTGATACTTGCGTACCATCTCAGAGAACTCAGCAAAGGTTACTTTTTTAGGATCATACTTTAGAGTATACGAAACTTGATTCCCGGTATCCTCAAGTGGCTTTCCTGCTTCGTCGACACCAACAATCCAGTATTTTTCAAGAAGCATCAACCACTTTTACTGCTCTTCTGGAGTTGCCTCAGCAGCTGTTACGAGCTCACCGTTCATGCCAATTCGGCAGATAAGTGGTTGTGTTGGGAAGCCAACTACGGTTGAACCTTGGTAACTGCGTAAGACCTTCACCGGGTAGCCTTTTTTGCGATACTTTTCGACTGCAGCATCATCTGAGCGGTACTGCACCCAACGAATGTACTCGCGCATACTGGGCAAGTGTGCTCCTTCTGTGAGCGCAAAGAGTTTCGAGATCGTCCCTGATGGCTTAATAGTTGTGTTGGTGTGTGGTACGGAGACTCCTAACTTCTTGGAGTACACGGTTGCCTCGTCAACAACAGCTCTCTTAAAGCGAGCAATTGTGTTCCAGAATGCTTGTGCTTTCTCTTCATCAATTAAGTCTCGGAAACCGAGTCCGAACATATTCCAGCCGAACTCATGAATACCGGTCATACCGACACCGATGCGATTGGTACGCTTTACTTCACGGTTGTACAAACTATCCATGTACGTGTTCACCCGAATGAGTGCGCGTGTTGCAGCCCGGAATGCTTCTTCTGCATCGTCAACGGTTGGACAGTAGTACGGCACAACATCTGAGATGACACAGTACCCACCCAACATATTGAGAGAGATCTCACCGCACGGGTTTGGAATCTGGGTGTACACTCTGGCACTCGCGTTACGAGCAATTTTTGAGAGCATCTTTTCTGTGCGAGGCATTGGCTTGTACTTTTTACTCTCCGCATACTTACCATCTTGGTAGCCTTCAAAACCCTCGTCGTTCTGCACCAGCTTGTGTTGGTTTACAAAGCCTGGTTCTCCTGTTCCGTCTTCGTAGGCGGCTTTCAAGATAACATCGAGCACTCTGCGAGCGTGACTACTGCGCTGTTTCCAGAACTTATCATCAACTGCCACGGAGTTATTTGCACTCCATAAGAAGCCACCGCGTTTAATGTCTATGAAGTCGAAGATCTCTGGATCAGTCCAGGTTTTTGTTGCGATACGAGCACTTCTGCGAGCACCACCGACTAAGACACACTCTGCTAAGTAGTGATCAGCAAACATAGCTTGCTTCCACGGAGACATTCCGGCACCTTTAATTGTTGCCACTTTTTCGAGTGCGTTCATGAGTGGCTTTGGGCCAGAAGAAGGCCGATCTTGCATGCCTTTAATTGGCACACCCTTGGCACGAACTTTTGAAAAATCGAGGATGAGCAGATCATCTTTGTACTTTTTTTCGTACGCCATCACCTCAACCATCTCAACTGCCTGTGACCAACCTTCTCTACTGTCTGGAACCGAGAACCAGTGTACGCCATCATCTTCACCATACTTGTGCTTGGCATCACGGACACTCTCGTCAAAGCCCCACACAAAATCTGGATGACTCTCATCTATCACACAGCGCAGATTTGGCATGTTGTCCCAGTTCACCAAACAAAGATCATCGTCGTACGGACGGCCCACACCAGAGCCATTCATCAAGAGATAGAAGAGAATGTACGAACTTGTCGAAGTACTACAGTTTGTGAACACCTCCATGTTGCGAGTGTTCTGTGTAGCATCGCCATGTTGTAAGTGGCGACCAGACATGAGAATCGAGCCATTACTAATGTGCTTCTTTAAGATTGCTTTGTCGTTTGTGCGTTCAGTCTGCCATTTTTTTGCTTTTGGAAGTAGTGACGTGTTGCCCTCAGCAACACGGTCGGCAACTTCTTCCCAGGTTTCCCAGCGCTCACGACTGGTTTCAGCATCGGTAACACGGCGTAAGTAGGTGCGCCGTGCGACAGCCATACCCATACCGGCATCTAGTTTTCTATTGATGAACTGCATTTTTTTCTTTGGCAGACTGGCAGCTGGTGACATATTATTCTCCTTCTTCACTCTCTCCTGATTGTTTTTGTAACTTTTCTAACTCTTTTGCAAAGTCCTCTAAACTTTCAAAATCGCGGTAGACACTGGCAAATAGTAAGTACGATAACGGATCAATCTTCTTGAGCTTATTGATCACTAAGTTGCCAATTTCCCAGCTTTTTACTTCACAGACTTCTTTTTGAAGAAGCTTGCGCTCGATATCTTCAAGCAACTCTTCCACGACACTCATCGAGATAGGTCGTTTCCAAGTTGCCTTTACGATTCCTCTGCGCAACTTGTCTCTAGAGAAGTCTTCCCGTGTTCCATTCTTTTTAATAACTTTTAGTTCAATGCCTTCAACGTGCTCATAGGTGGTAAAGCGTTTTCCACAGGCATCGCAGTTGCGGCGGCGGCGAATTGATGTCTCGTCGAGTGCCTCACGTGAGTCAATGACAGATGTATTAGTTTTACCGCAGTATGGGCACTTCATAAAGTCTTTATACTACTACATGCAGTATTTTCTGCGAAAAAAAACACAATATATTGTGTTAAGAATCACATGGATATTAAGAATCGCACGCGGAGAGGGGTGTTGTCAACCTATTAAATTAGGTCAATTGAGACTTACTTTATTCACGCAACTTTTTAATAACGGGGATAGTTTGTTCAAGTAAACTCGAGAGTTCACCGGTGCCCAGCTCAGGATGTTCTTCTATCAGAAGTTGGAGCCGATACGTTGAGTGCTCCAGTGAGGCAAGAACAAGCTCTCGTGTTTCTTGTGGCAGCTCTTCTTTGTGTTCAGCAAGGAGCTCAGCCGCTAAAAATAGGTACTTTTGTGACTTACTGAATGTTGTCAGTGCTAACTCGTTTTGACCTTCAAAAAGTAGCAGCTGACCGGTCTGGTAGCGCCTCTCTGCATACTTTATAGCAAGTAATACTTTTTGATTCTGCGGCGCAGCTAAGTACTGTACTCTGTCTGAAGCCATAAAGACTTCATAAAAGACGTGATCGGGAAGTACCGGCCGACCAAAGTACAATGTACGAGTAATTGCTCTATCCACGCCACCAGTCAGGCTCCGATTTGCCGCGATGAGGGAAACGGCAAGTACAGCGATACCGACACAGAGTAAACAAAACCTAAAGAAAGTATATGAACGATTCTCCATAACTGTCTGTATTGTACAGGAATCGAACGAGCTATGTATGCAGTAGCAACACAAGTCCCCACAGTGCGTGTGATAGTACCAATGCATAGGAGTTTCTGCGGCCAATGTACACATAGGCCTGACCCAGTGCAAATAAGAATAAAATTGTGAACTGAACGAAGATGGTCTGAAACGCTTGTGGGCCGTGCATAAACCTGAGGAGTGTGTTTGGGAGATGAAAGAGCAAGAAAATACCTGCAGCAAACAGCGCGTGTTGAGAGTCACTCCACTCGGCGTATTTTTCTTGAATAACGGTTAGCACAAAGTTGTAGAACAAGAGCGTCTCCCAAAATGCAGTAAAGAGCGCAAGAATAAACTCACTCCAAAACCGATTGCTGGTAAAGAGTAATGCTGGGGTAACTTGCGAAGCATGCGTAAAAATCATAAGCAGTGACGTTGCAAACCCAAAGACACCACCAATTGCTAAACCGAGTAGTACCCCCGTCTGCAACTTTCGTGCCGTAAAGCCTGCCGTAACAGACTGTGAGCCAGCAATTGTGGCGTAGATCCAAACGGGCAGACCAAAAAAGAGCGCTTTTCCAATTACTTCATCAAACCAAACCGGGAATGAGAAAAGTGAACGATACAGTACCCACAGAATAAGAGTTAAAAAAAGAAGTGGATAGAAAACAATATGTGCGTGATGCACTAATTTCTTGGCTGGAACCTCAGGATGTTTGTGTTCGTGTGATTGCATGCAGTACAATATCCAAACTCTCTATCTGGTTTGTGGAGTAAGTATCAATAACTATATCGTATAAATTTGGACGCCAAAAATCAATTGGATCTTCTGGGGTCGCTTTTCCTGCATCTACCACCCACTCTTTCCACTCTTTAGCGTACATACGGCGCCATTTATTCATGTTTGTTCTATATCTATGATTCATATTTTCAAGTGCATCTTCAGCAGTTACTAAATCGCGGTTCA
>CAYMVN010000039.1:0-8500 GCA_964394125.1 uncultured Pseudomonadales bacterium
AGACATGGTTGCAGATGTTTTTAGAGCAATCGGTTTCCGTGAAGTCTTAACAATAGCACAACCGCTCGCGGCAAGTATTGGTGCTGGAGTCCCAATTGCTGATGCATCAGGAACACTACTCGTACACATCGGCAGTGATCGCATCGAAGCAGCACTCATCGCTCTCGGAAGTGTGGTTACCAGTGCAACAAAGTTAAAAGCAGGTAAGTTTCTGGAAGAAAGTATCGCCGGAACTCTGCGAGAAGAGTTCTCAGTAGCAATTAGTCACTCGGCACTACAAGCAATTTTGCGAAATGGCGTTTCAGTGAGCAATACTTTCAAGAAAAAAATGAAGATACAGGGCAAAGATGTAAAAAGTGGCGCACCAATGACAACTGAAGTTTCCAGTACCGTTTTTCAACCATTTGCGCTTGAAGTTGCCGAGACGTGCATCAGTGCAATTACGTCTGTTCTTATTGAGGTCCCACCAGAGCTCACAGCAGACATTATGCAGAAAGGTATTCTGCTTTCTGGTGGAGGTGCTCCACTCAACGGGCTGGCAGAACTGCTTTCAGAGCGATTACGGCTACCAGTTGCAGTTGTTGAGAATCCAGAACGGGCAGTTATACAGGGAATACACACAACAGTTCAGTATATGCATGCATTTAAAGAAAGTATTGGATATGCCAGTTAAACTTATCTCGTTAAATATTGAGGGTGATAAACACTTTGCGCGGTGGATTCCAGAAGTACAACGCCAGAATCCAGACGTCTTATGTCTACAAGAAGTATTTGCTGAAGACATGGATCTTATTTCAAGTTCACTTGATATGGTGGGGTACTTTATACCTATGATGAACGTAACTGAGGGGAATAGTTATAAAATTTCACCAAAAGGTCTCTGGGGAATTGGCTACTTTACCCGACTTGAACACACAAGCCCCCAGGTTCACTACTATGCTGGCGAAGGAGAGCTGCGTACATTCAAAAAGCCTGGCGATTCTGCTCGTGTGTTGGTGACTGCTGAGAACACCTCTCTAGCCGGAGAAAAAGTATGCATCGGGACAACACACTTTACCTGGACACCAAATGGCGAAGCGTCAGATGAACAGCGAAGAGACGCTGCTGCGCTACTGGAGTGTTTAGCAGAGTATCCAGAAGTTGCGTTCTGTGGTGACTTTAACGCACCGCGAGGCAAAGAGATATTTTCGCTCTTTGCAGAGAACTATACAGACAACTTGCCAAAAGAGGTGACAAGCACACTTGATCCCACACTACACTACAAAGGTTCGCAACTTGAGCTGGCAGTCGATACACTTTTTACTTCAAGTGGCTACACTGCACGAAATGTTGCTGTTCTGACTGGTGTCAGCGATCACTACGGCATTGTTGCCGAAATATCTTGCACTAGAGCAGTAAACTGATTGCCGCGATCTTGATAGTTCTTGAATAAACCAAAGCTGGCACAGGCAGGACTGAGAAGTACAACGTCACCGGCATGTGCGTATTTTTGTGCTTCTGTCACAGCTTCTGGCATCGAGTGAACAGGAATGATGCGTGGTGCTTTTTTCTGCTGAAACGCCGCCTGCTTGAGAACTGCTGCTTCAATCTGCGCGCCCATAGGTGGAAACAACAAGACAGAGCGGACTGTCTGAGAGAGTATTTTTTCTGCCAGCAACTCAAACGTGACCCCTTTATCAGATCCACCCGCGATGAGTACGACTCCGGTCTCAGAAAATCCGTCGAGAGCAGCGCATGCTGCCTCAGGGGTTGTAGCTTGAGAATCATTGTAGTAGGAAACGCCGTTTACCGTTCGTACAAATGTTAAGCGGTGAGGAAGTGGCTCAAAACTACAGAGTGCGTCGTGGATTATGCTCGGAGAGATCTGGTGCAGCAGTGCATACGTTACACCTGGCAAAATATTCAAGATGTTATGCTCCCCAACTAGTTTCAGTTCGGCTTGTTTTACCAGAAACTCACCACTCTCTGTACGGAGTTCTTTCTGAGTAAACTTGACGAGCTGATGAGGGTAGTCAACAAGAGAGAAGGGAACCTTGCGGGCTGCAGATGTTGCCGCAATTTGGGTAGGTAGTGCATAGGATGGGTTATACAGCACAACATCTTCAGGTGTTTGTGACTGCACAATCCGCGCTTTTGCTTGCCAGTACTCTGCAAACGATGCGTAATAGTCGAGGTGTTCGGGGGTAATATCTTGTAGCACAGCAGTCTCGAGACTGTGCGTGATATCAAGTAGCTGATGGCTTGAAAGTTCAAGTACGACGTACACATCATGTAGCTCATGTTGAGCATAAAAGTATAGTTTCTCCATCAGATCAAGTGCTGGCACACCGATGTTTCCCGCCAAAAGAACTTCTTTTTCTGCAGTCATGAGAATGTGTGCAAGCACTGCTGTAGTGGTGCTTTTTCCTTTTGTTCCCGTCACTCCGATCGTGTGCGGTTGATCCTCTTCAGGAACGGCATGGATGAGTTCTAAAAAGAGATCGGTGTTAGAAGTAAACGTAACCTGTGCTCGTGTATCTCGGAGCTTTTGTAGAAACGGATGCTGCGGTGAAATACCAGGTGTTTTATATACTATGATAGGTTCTTTTTCCGAAATAGAAACTTCGGTAGACATGACGCACCTGAGCGCAGTGTCTTTCTGTTGGAGTGTTTGTAGTTCACTCCCCAGTTGCTCAAGCGGCTTGTCATCAACGATGGTGAGTTGTGTATCTGGCAGCGTGGCACGCAAAAAGCGATAGGTCGAGATACCTTCTCGGGCACCTCCAAAAATGAAGATACGCTTTTGCTCATGTTTCTCTTGTACTTTTTTTTCTAATAGAGTTGTGAATGCCATACCTTCATATTGTAGCAGTACTCAGGTTCTGCAGAAGCGGTACAATAGCAGTATGAGCAGCGTTCGCTATTCCACTACTCACTTATTTGGTCTGTCATTCTTTTCGGGCACACTCAAAGAATTACTTGCAGAAATTGAGGGTTTTTTTGTACAAGATGCTCGCCTGCACACAATCTGTACTCCCAACCCTGAGCAGATTGTCTTGGCAGCAGAATCACCTGAGTTTAAGCAAGCACTCTTGGCAGCAGATCTCCGCATACCTGATGGAGTAGGAGTTGTGCTCACCTCAAGACTGAAGTCTTTTTTGAATCACACTGATGCAGGACTGACTGAGCGTATTACTGGCACCGATCTAGTAGCCGCGCTCATACAGCAGAAGAGAAAGATGCTCGTTATTGGAGGAAGAAAGTACTCGGATACCAGCGTGCCAGGAACCGGCGGACTGCCCGTGTATCAACTTATGGAAAGCGTGTTCTGGACAGAAGGGTATGCTGCTGTTCGTACGCCAACAGATTCTGAAGAAGTTAGTATCCAGAATGTTCTCGAGTACGTGCAGCCAGAAGTTGTCTGTGTAGCGTTTGGTGCTCCACAGCAAGAACTGTGGCTGCAGAAGAACAGAACACTGCTTGCCAATTCTGGAGTTACTGTGGCACTGTGCGTTGGTGGGGCATTCGACTTTATTTTGCATAAAGTGCCGCGCGCACCGAGTGGTGTACAACAACTCGGACTCGAGTGGCTCTTCCGCCTGTGGCACGAGCCTTGGCGCTGGAAAAGACAGCTCAGGTTGGTTCGTTTTATGCAGCTTGCTGCTGATGAACTTCTGAAAAGATAGTGCGCTTACACATATAGAGATACAAAAAGGCTCGAGCATGCTCGAGCCTTAGTGGTTTCAGTGTTAGTTTTACGCGCTGTTAGTCTTCTGGGCTTGGGTTAACGCCGAGTAACCAGAGTACCGCTTCCTTTTTATAGCGTCGGTCACCGCGTGAGTTAATGCGAATTGCTGGTAGCTTACCTCGTTTGCCCCAACGCTTAATGGTGAGTGGGGAAACACGAAGCAGATCAGCAACTTCACGGACTGTCAGCAAGTCTGGTAAGTTTTTGATATCAAGTCTATTTGCGTCGTCGGCACGTCCTGTTTTTTTATCTTCTACCACCTGAACTGGCATGAGTGGTGCTGCTTGGCTAGTGAACTGGTCGTTCATGGATAACTCCTTTAAATAAGATAGTACGAATACATACCAGGTGAGAGTACGGCAAATGCTGTCTTTGCGATATTAACAGTACCAGAGTAGAAACAACTAGGTCAATGGGTAAGTTGTGCACAAAAAAGGCTCATAATATTTTTAGTCACATCCCATATAATTATCAGTGTGGAAAACAAGTGGAGATTAGCCAAGACGCAGGGGCATAAAAAAACCCCCGGTTTCCCGGGGGCTTCTTATTTCAGTGTAAAAGCTGAACTTACTTAAGTTCAACGACACAACCTGCATCTTCAAGTGTCTTTTTAGCTGCTTCTGCGGCTTTTTTATCGACACCAGTAAGAACTGGCTGAGGAGCACTCTCGACGAATGTCTTTGCTTCACCAAGACCAAGCTCTGGTTTCATGGTGCGAACTGCTTTGATTGCACCAATTTTGTTGGCACCGGCATCTTTGAGGATGACGTCAAATTCAGTTTGCTCTTCAGCTGGAGCAGCTGCTGCTGCGGCTGGAGCACCCATCATCATAGGAGCTGCGGCTGAAACGCCGAATTCCTCTTCGAGGGCTTTTACGAGTTCAGAGACTTCCATAAGTGAAAGCTCTTTGACTCCATCAAGGAGTTTTTGGACTTTATCTGACATATATTCCTTTCTTAATATGTACGAGTGAGTACCTACTTATTTACTACTAGGGGCTTCTGAGCCCTTCTTATCGGCAATAGCATTAAGCGCATAGACCAAACTGCGTTGGCTTGCTTTTAAGACCTGTACCAGACCATATGCTGGTCCATTGATACGTGCGATAAGCATCGAGATAAGTTCTTGTTTACCAGGAAGTTTACTAAGTGCAGCAACTTCAGCGACAGAAAGGACTTTTCCTTCCATGTAGCCTTGCTTGATAGTAAGCTTCTCGGTCTCTTTCTTGAACTTAAAGAGTTCTTTGAGTGCTGAAACTTCATCGGTGAAAGAGAAAACGAGTCCGTTCATACCGTGCAGTGACTCTTTTAAGGTAGGATCATTGATCACTTTATCAACGAGTGTGTTCTTAGCAACTAAAAACTCACCACCGACTTTGCGAAGAGCAGAGCGGAGTTTTACTTGATCATTCACTGTAGTACCTGAGAAATCTATAACAGCAATTGACTTTGCATCAGCAACTTTTTGCTTCAATAGTTCAACTTGAGAAACATTATATTTATTTGGCATACGGTACTTTTCTTTACACTAGTTGTACTCAATGTGTATCAGAGAAAGACGAGCAATACAAGAAAAAGGGGAAAATACAAAAGATGTTTGTATCAACCTCGGCGTGTCTTATAAATGCGCGCTGTCTTTGGACTGATAGGTGGTAGTATAACAGATTTCCCGAGAAGAGCAACTGTGTGTCACCCAGTACTGCGTGCGATACACATCTGTGTGGTATTGTAAACTTCGTACTAGTGCGCTAGTATAAAGACCGTATGAGAAATCACAGCCACTTTACCACTCGCAGAAAGGACCTTCAAATTAAGGTTCCAGCGGGGTGTGGTGGTAACTGATACAAAAGTAAAAAGAGCGCAGAAACCACAACCCCGCACACAACAGAACGCGGGGTTTTTTAATCTAGAGGTGTCTGCGCGAAGAAAGGAGTCTGATGTTGAACCAAGAGTCTTCATCACCTTACACACCAACGGGGCTGCGTGCACTCGCGCAACTGCTTCGTGAGCATGGTGAGCTCCTGTGGGTTGATCCCACAACTAACACACTTGCTGTCAAGCCTGAACCAACTCCTTTGCAAGAGGAGCGGGTGACGGGTATCGAATAGAGAACGTAACGCTTGGCAGGCGTACGTGACCTATAGTTGAGACGTGAGCTTGCGTGACAGAAGTACGGAGTATCTGTACTTCTGGCTGACACAAGTTACGTCTCACGGGTTGCGAAGTACGCAGCGTACAGTGGACCGGCGAGTAACTCCGTAATAAAACACTCAATCAGTGTTGCAAAGTGCCGCTCCAGAAGCGTCAAATCTCCTGGCTGTACTTCTTTTTCTGTAGGCAAACCATACACAGCGATCTGTGGATTAGGGTAGTGCAGATCTACAAAGTGAAGAACGGGATCTGCTCCAGTTTTTAGAAGAAACTCTCCTGAATTTAGTGACTCAGTTGTTGTGTGCCGAGCCACTCTATCTTCTGGGTTCCAGTGTGCAGTGATTGCGCAGAGCGCTTCTCTCGGGGCAATGGGAAACCGCTCTAACAGCTCAGTAAGTGAACGCTGTTGCATTTCTGACAGTGGTGTAGTCGGTAAAATACTCAAAACTTGTTCTGCAAACTCACGTGCAGTGCAGCGCTTTATTTGGTGTGGTGGATACTGAGTTTGCGTAATAAGCTCTGGGGGAAGTGCAGAATCAGTCCAGTCTCTTTGTGTGATGAACTGTGTCTCATGTCGCATGTCAGCCTCCTAATTTACAACGCTACGCTCACTGCTTATAATACACCCATATGTTTATCGCTTCTTTCTGCACTACAACCACTACCACTCACTAGTGTGGGGTGTGCTGTGGAAGAAGAAAACAGAAAAGGCAACACCCCGCACACAGACGGGGTTTTTTTATAGCAATTGAGTAGTAATGAAAGGCACTATGTCACAACAACTGGACGAAAAACTAGAAAAATTATCAGCAGAAGAACTGGCACTTTGGAAGATGCGCCACACCGCTGAGCACGTATTGCATCAGGCGGTTAAAGAGCTGTATCCAGATATCTTACTTGCGATGGGGCCAGCAACAGAGGAAGGGTTCTACTTCGACTTTGACGCATCTCCAGAAGGGAAAGAGCCAGTAAAAATCTCAGAAGAGAACTTTCCAAAGATAGAAAAAAGAATGCGGGAGATTATTAAACGGGCGCTCCCACTAGAGCGTCAAGAAATTACCCCAGAGGCAGCTGAAACGCTCTTTGCCGGAAATCCGTATAAGCAGGAGTGGATTGCTCTCGCAAAAGACAGAGGCGAAAAAATTACCATTTACTGGACGGGTAAACCAGGTGAAAAGGGCTCGATGGTCGATTTATGTGCTGGGCCCCACGCTGAAAATACAGGTGCTGTAACGGCCTTTAAGCTGCTCTCAGTTGCGGGTGCGTATTGGCATGGCGATGAAAAGAATAAGATGCTGACTCGTATCTACGGTACAGCATTCTTTTCTCAAGCAGAACTTGATGCATTTGTTGAACAGCGTGAAGAAGCAAAACGCCGTGATCACCGCAAACTAGGCAAAGAACTCGACTTATTCTTCATCGACGAAATGGTCGGCAAAGGCCTAGTCATGTGGTTGCCAAAAGGTGCCATTATCAAGGAAGAAGTAGAAAAGTTCGCTAAAGAATGTGAAGCTAAAGCAGGATACGTTCGTGTTTCTACACCACATATCGCCAGAGAAGAACTCTATCTTACTTCAGGTCATTTGCCCTACTACAAAGAGAGTATGTATCCACCAATGGTGATGGATGATTCTACCTACTACATGAAGGCAATGAACTGTCCACACCACCACAGAATCTATGGCTACAAACCACGTTCATATCGTGAATTACCACTTCGTATCGCCGAATATGGCATGTGTTATCGCAATGAATTGTCAGGTACTTTGGCTGGACTACTCCGGGTACGAGCACTCGAGATGAATGATGCGCACATGTACTGTAGAAAAGATCAAATAAAAACTGAGTTTGCTGCTGTTATCCGCTTAACGCAGGACTACTTTAAGACATTTGGACTACAAAACTACTGGTTCAGATTGTCGAAGTGGGATCCTGCGCATACTGAAAAGTACATCAACGAGCCAGAAAACTGGGAGTATGCTGAAGGTGTGCTCCGCGAGGTTCTAGAAGAGATGCAGGTGCCGTTTGTTGAAGCAGCAGATGAGGCAGCATTCTATGGGCCAAAAGTTGACGTACAGTTTAAGTCCGTTATCGGCAGAGAAGAAACGATGAGTACCATTCAACTCGACTTCTTGGCCAGAGAACGCTTTAAGCTCAGTTACATCGATGAAACCGGAGCTGAAAATGGTGGTGTCTTTGTTATTCACCGTGCACCGCTCTCAACGCACGAGCGTTTCATGGCTTTCTTAATCGAGCACTACGCAGGAGCTTTCCCAACATGGCTGAGTCCTGTGCAAGTTTCGGTTCTGCCAATTGCAGACCGCCATACAGCGTATGCGCAGGAAGTTGTGCAGCGCTTGCAGGCAGTGGGAGTTCGCGTAGAACTTGATGACAGAAGTGAGCGTCTGAGTGCAAAAATTCGTGATGCACAGATGCAAAAAATTCCGTATATGCTTGTTGTTGGTGATAGTGAAGCAGAACAAAAAACTGTTGCCGTGAGAAAACGAGCTGGTGGAGCACAAGAAGTTATTGCTCTCGACGCATTCTCAGCTGCTGTTGCGCAAGAAATTGCTGAACGTCGGATTGCTTAAACGCGGACGCCAGAGGAATCGTCTTCTGGCAG
>CAYMVN010000039.1:8532-10536 GCA_964394125.1 uncultured Pseudomonadales bacterium
TGATTGTTCTTGTTTCTTGTAATAAACTAAGATACAGCAGCCAGAAAGTATGCACTTCATTCTGGTCGAAGAGTGATTTTTGTACTTCTTCCGAAATCTGTCTTTCACTCAGATGTAGCGGAAAAGTGTGATTTGAGAATGTCCTTCTAAAAATATGCTCGGGTACAACGAGGATGGGTTCGTCTTGTTCTGGTGGCCAACTGCTGCTTACATAGCCGCTTTTCTGAAGTTTTCTTGCTGTTGATTGTGTACAGCCAGGAATTGCTTGCCGTAGTAATGCAAAGTTTGCTTCTAAATGTGCATGTGTTGAACCAGTGCTACCCGCAAATGAGTGAACACTCAGTAGAATAACGGGAGCATCTGAACCACTAGAGAGCGCAAAATATACGGAAAGTGTTGTTTCTTCTGCAGGGGTGAGCCGTTCTAACTTGATCGGAAATGTCGTAGCAGCCTCTTGCACTGTCACCAGTGAGTGGAGGAGTGCTTCACTCGAAATCCGACTACTCATGTCACTAAACGATCCTATGCAATTTGCACTTTAACACCAGGACTCATTGTTGCAGAAACAGAAATGCGAATAATTCTACCAGTTAATGCAGTCATGATTGCAGTAATGTTTTCTGCAAGTGCAGCGGTATCCATATCTGTTTTACCAATCGTGATGTGCATGATCGGTTGCTTTTTCTCGGTCTTAATTGTCATCTTGCCAGCTTCGAGCTCTTTCTTTTTTGCTTCTGGATTCTCAGTGATGGTGCCGGTCTTAGGACTTGGCATTAAACCACGAGGTCCAAGCACTTTTGCGAACTTGGCAAGTTTAGGAACGAACTGTCGTGAACTGACGAGGACATCAAAGTTAATAACACCTGCTTCGATCTCTTTTAGGACAGCTTCATCGGCGATAGCAACTTTAATTGATTTACCGGTACTGTGAGGAAGAGTAAGTTCAGCAGTCACAGCGGTGTCTTTAACGAGAATATCTGCAGTAATTGTACCTGCAAATTTTGAGTACGAGAGCTTCTTGACGAGTGTCACTGCAGCTGCAGCATCATATGCCTTAGTGCGATCAACGAGTGAGCGTGCTTTTGCATACTTCTTGCTACGACCTGTTTTAGGAGCTTTTTTAGCGGTTGGTGTTTCTTCAGCTTGGGTTACAGACTCGTCTGTTTCCGCACCTTTTACAACCTTAATAACATCATCTGCTGCCGACATATCGACATCGCGTTTTTTGGACATACTGTTCCTTCTCTTGTAACGTTACTGTACGGTAACTCCCATACTTCTTGCAGTGCCAGTTACTGATTTTATGGCACTCTCAAGAGAGTTGGTATTGAGATCGGGGAGTTTCTTTTCTGCAATTTCGGCAACTTGAGCTTTGGTAAGTGAACCTGCAACTTCTGTACCTGGTGCTTTTGCACCCATCTTTAACTTTAATGTTTGTTTGATCATGTCACTGACTGGAGGAAGTTTGAGGACAAACTTGAATGTACCGTCTTGGAAGACCGTGATCTCAGCAGGGATAATTTGACCGCGTTGATCTTTTGTTTTATCGTTATACTCCTTCAAGAAGGCCATCATGTTGATACCTGCTTGACCAAGGATAGGACCAACTGGAGGCGCTGGAGTTGCAGAACCTGCTGGTAAGTTGAGTTTGAGTACTGATTTAATTTGTTTTGCCATATGCGTTGTCTGCATCTCGTAGCTTCTTTTGAATGCAGATATAGAATTTTATCACAGGTTTGTGATTTTGCTAGGGTATGTTGAAATTTAGTCTTGTTATTTTCTACTGATCAACAGTAGCAAGGTATACCTGTCTCTGACCCATACTCATTGAACACTACTTCCCAATACATTTTTCCGTCCTCATCGCTTTTAAGGACGAAGGTAAAAAATACTGTTTTTGCTTCAGGGTCTTTAGGATTGAGTGTTACTACCAATTCAAACCTGAGAGTTTTTAAGGTAGCAACTACTGGTTCTACATCAGGAGAACCATCGATATTTTTTACA
>CAYMVN010000040.1:0-9877 GCA_964394125.1 uncultured Pseudomonadales bacterium
GACTACTCCAGTAACTACCTGCGCAAATGGCCCTTACAGAGTCGAAAAAATGCTGCATTAAAGACCATAAAGAAAAGCGACTCGTCACTTGATTCTCGGACAGTCTGGTACAGGCAACCCGCCGAACGACTATCTAAGCTATATAAAAGATATGGCAACTCGTTTGGGGTTATCCATCGAAGCATTTATCTTTAAGCAACAGTTGCATGAACAGATGGAGCGCATCACGTACGGTATAACACTTCAGATTGCTAAAGTGACTTCAAATTGGTTTAACGAAGGCGCTGGAGAGTTATTTGCAGAGTTCTATGAACGGAGTGATATTTGGCTTGAGCATATCACCCTTGAAGAAGTTGAACACTTTCTTGCCGCACCTCAGTCATTTTCTCGATCTAATACAGAGAGCAACAGTAGATTCCATGCACTCTCACACATAGTTGTGTTGGCACTCGTTCGTTTGTATGATCCACAAAACGCTGTACTAGGATTCGCTGAACTTTCCCGAGCACTACTTGCCGCAAGCACGGCATTCAATCAACTGACTGGAGACGAAAAGTTTACCGCGATAGTGCACCGAGTTCTTGAAGATGGAAAGTATCTGCCACAACTGCAGAAAAATATAGCAGAAATACTTTCAAGTAGCTGCCGAGTTGCAACTTTGGCAAGAGTATGACAGTATTTATCTACTAAGGAACTCTATGTCACTTTCATTTTGGGGTATTTCACTACTGGCTGCTGTCCTTCAGTTTATTGTCGGGGGCATTTGGTATACACCACTGTTTGGTACGTTGTGGGGAAAAATTCACGGATTTGATGCGCTAGATAAGAAAACACAAGAAAAAATGATGGGGCAAATGGCGCCTCTTTTTGCTGGACAATTTATTGTGACAGTCATAACTACGGTAGTAATGGCTGCCCTTCATCAGATGCTGCCCACCTTCTCGCTCTATCTGCTCATGGGGCTTGTGTGGGGAGGGTTTATTCTCCCAGCTCAGGTGTCTTCCGTGCTTTTTGGCGGCACTCCATTCAAATGGATCCTACCCAAAATTGCCGTGCAAGCTGGCGGCTCTTTGGTCTGTTTACTTGTAGGAAGCGCTGTGATTAGTTACTTTTTGTAGACGTAGGGCGTTGAAAACAAGAGACTTTTCAGCACTTACTTCATCAAAAGAAATCCAGGAGGGTTTTCAGAAAAAAGAGGGCCTTTGCCTGCTTTGACATTTTGTTCACACTCCGAGTGCTGATACCACCATTTGCCCATGCCATGAGCATCTGTAGGCCCCGCAGGCAGTGTACCATCTTCAGGCACAGTGTAATATTTTTTCATGGCAGGAAAACAGACATCATACATAACATGATTATGCTCTAAAGATCCAGGCAAAAACATAGTGCTAAAAATGAGCGCCCCTGAAATAACAATATTAACGAGAAGCGTTGCAAAAATGGGTACAGCGTGTGCCTTCAAATTTTTTCGGTAGTAAATGACAACAAAGAGTGCCGCTACAAAGCTCCACAGCGGAAATGGCACAAATTCTGGGAAAAGATCTAGGTCACGGTAGCTGTTTAAAAAAAGCAGCAGATCAACGAGAGCAAATGGCAGGAAGAAGTAGCAGTAGTGCCTTTGTTTTTTGTGCATATATGTATGTTTACACGCTAGTACGTAGATATGCTACTTTTCACCCACTGCTGCAACTCCCAAATATGTCCATCTGGATCGGTGAAGTACGCAGTGCGCTGCCCCCATGCTTGTGTAGTGGGTGGCATGAAAAACTGCACGCCTTTGTTTACAAGCTCCGTATAGTCTGCATCAATATCTGTACTCTCAGGGAATGAGTACACTGCCCCACCTGCGTTCCCTCCGTGAGCGGCGCCAAGTAGTTTTGACAAGTTTGCGTGATTGAAAATGGCAAGATAACAGGTGCCAAGATTGAATTGACAGAACTCATCTGTGGCTACTTCACGATCAATAGTGAAGCCGAGCTTTTCTGTATAAAATGCACGAGAAGCAGTGTAGTTCTTGGTGGGGAGAATAATCCATTGAATGCCTAGTTTCATAGTGAAACTATTTTAGCACTTTCTTTTATCTTACTCATATAGTTTATTGTATCTGAAACTATTTTTGCTTCCAAGATTGAGGGTTACTCTGACAAATTGCAGTTACCTCCCCATTTGTCCTATCAGTACCAAATGCAGAGTAGAATAATTGTTTATTGACTTCTCTTTTTTCATGAGGAGGGAAACCAGGATCATTAATGAAGTACGAAGTGCTGTTTTTTGCATAGACTAAAACATAATGCAGTGAAAGTTCCTCACTTTGATTCAAAATACCTGAATTAATTTCTGCCCCTACAAGACACCCTGCTTCAAGAAACGTATCAATGTCTGTAATGGTAGGTTTTCGTGACTGATGATCAACAAGTTTGAGAAATTCTGGGATATCTTCACGAATAGATAAAAGATTACTACTATTTAAATAGTATTGAACAGTTTGAGGACTGAACCTGTTTTCTAAGTAGTGGATGCCTTCTGAGAAAAAATGATCATATTCAAAAGGTTCAATGTTAATAATACTCAGACCGCGTCTAGCAAGTTCACTGTATGCAGCCATAGTCCAAGAACCTCTACTTGGAATAGTTTTAGTTATTGCGTCAATTTCTTCCCATGAAAGTTTCTGATCAAAGTAATATTCAAATAACGAGCGAAAAACTGCTTGAGAGCAGTGCATGTTATCTGGATGATTTGGATAGAAGGGAATAGTAGTCATACAATTTTGTGGCTACCTCAGCCCCAACTCACTCCCCACTTCCAGCGTACTATTCGTCTTCTGCTCCACCCAACTTCGCCACTCAGCACTCGGCATAGTTGGCACACTCACTGTGGCGGTGTCACTCAGTGACATGCCGGCGGCTTTGCGTAAGTTCTGAATACTGCGGACGAGTTCACGGGCAGCTCCTTCTTCTTTGAGCTCTGGAGTCAAATGAGTGTCCAGCTGCACAGTGGTCTCGCTCCCCTTCTGCCACACGACTGCTTTGACGTTGACCTCAGAAAGCAAGACTTCCAGTACTGCATCACTTGGCTTTTCGTACTGTGAAGTTACTGTCACAGTAGCCAGCGGTTGGCGGACTTTGACACCACTTTCTTGTCGCTGTGCCAATGTTTTCTCCACCACTTCACGGACCACAGCCATACTCTCTTCCAGCTTTGCATCACTGTTCTTTGCCAGCTGGGCAGGCCAGTCTGTGTGATGAATACTAGTACTTTCGTCCACTAAAGTCTGCCAGACAAATTCACTAAAGAACGGAGTGAATGGAGCTGCAAGCCCAGCCAAGCGCACTAGCACCACGCCATACAAATGCAGTGAATCAGCTTTATTCTCTCCATCACGCATCTGATCTCGTGAACGGCGGACATACCAGTTGGATAGATCGGAAATAAAGTTCATGACAGCACGAGAGGCCCGCACCACGTCGTAGCCGTCCATGGCTGTTGTGACTTCGGCAGTTACAGTTCCCAGCCTGCTCCAAATCCATCGATCCATTTCTGTAGCAGGTTTTGGCTCACGCTGCATATCCACAGCCAGTTCACCAGCACTCAGTTTATAAAATGAAATACAGTTCCACCAGATAACAAAAACTCGTTTGCGAATATCAGCCACTTCATTTTCAGAAAAGTTCAGGTTCTCGCCACGCATCACTGGTGAGCTCATGAGGTACAACCGTAAGCTATCAGAACCACTCTCATTGATGATCTTCATTGGATCTGGATAGTTTTTCTTTGACTTAGACATCTTGGTGCCATCTTCTGCCAAAACAGTCCCGGTGGTCAGTGTATTTTCTACTGCTAATTTGCCAAAAACTCCCACCGACATCACATGCATGGTATAGAACCAGGCGCGTGTTTGAGCAATGTACTCACTCACAAATTGTGCTGGATATGTAGCTTCAAAAACTTCTTTGTTCTCAAATGGATAGTGCTTTGAGGCAAATGGCATTGAGCCAGATTCCACCCAGCAGTCAAAGACTTCTTTTGTTCGTTTGCCTTTGATAGTGCGGGCAGCATCTATCCACACTTCAATGTGATCAATAAACTCTCGGTGAATATCAGTCAATTTCTCTGCTTGAGTAGGATCAACTGCCCACTGCTTGAGCTCTGCAATAGAGCCAATGATGCGGCGCAGAACAGTTGGTTTGCCGCTCGCATCTGTGCTCTCTGCTTCCCAAATAGGCATTGGGGTACCCCAATACCGTGAACGAGAGATATTCCAGTCTGGTGCAGTCTCAAGTCCTTTGCCAAAGCGGCCGTGTTTCAGGTGTTCTGGATACCAGTTCATAGACTCATTTTGTGCCAAGAGTTCTGGCTTTAGTTTCTGCACATCGATAAACCAAGCTGGCAGCGGTGCGTAGTACAACCTGGTGCTACAACGGTAACACTCTGCCACACTGTGTGTATGAGGATCCTCTCGGTACATGAGGCCTCTGTTCTGTAAATCAGCATTGATCAGTGGATTTGCCTTGAGGATAAACATCCCTGCCCAAGGAGTAACTTCTGGTTTGAGCTTACCTTCTTCATCAACATGTTCTACGATCTGGATATTTTGCTCGGTCATCACTTTGTAGTCTTCTTCTCCATATGCAGCTAGGGTGACCACACCGGTTCCTTCTTCTGCTGTCACAAACTCATCTGCCACAATGACGCCTGCGCGCTTGCCTGCACGATCTGGGTAAAAATCGTAGTGGAGCTCAAACTCAAATTGCTCGAGTTCGCTACCTGTGTGCTCTGCTACTACTTCGTATGGCACATCAGTCAGTATCTTAAGCGCAGTATCAGCCAGGATATAGTATTCATCTCCTTGTTTGACTGTGACATATCGCAAATCGGGGTTGACCGCCAATGCTGGAGTAGCTAGCTTATTCCAGGGAGTAGTTGACCAAGCCAGGATGTAGGTGGGCTCGTTGGCAGGGGCATTCTTGATTTTGTATTTATAGGTATTTGAGGCTTCAGTTACTTCTCGGTAACTGTTGTCCATCGCAATTTCAAAATTGGAAAGTGGCGTAGCACAGCGAGGACAGTACAAAATTACTTTACGGCCTTCGTAGACGAGGCCTTTTTCCCATAAGTTTTGGAAGCCACACCAGACACTCTCCATGTATGAAGTGTCCATGGTTTTATAGTTGTGTGCAAAATCCACCCAGCGGCCAAGGCGGCCAATGATTTTTTCCCACTCTGTGTCCAAGCGCAAAACCTCGGCACGGCAGGCAGCATTAAATCTGTCGATTCCCAGGGCTTCAATTCCTTTTTTACCACCCTTGATATCGAGTTGTTTCTCGATCATGTTTTCGATGGGCAGTCCATGGCAATCCCAGCCCCAGATTCGTTCTACTCTGTAGCCTTTCATTGTCCAGTAGCGTGGAATTACATCTTTGCTGGTAGAGCCCAAGAGGTGTCCATAGTGTGGCATACCGGTAGCAAATGGAGGTCCATCATAGAAAACATACTGTTTATCTGCGGGCCGCATCTCGACTGATTTTTCAAAAGCCTTGGTGTCTGTCCAGAACTGCAACACTTCTTCTTCCATCGCTGGCAAGTTGACGCTTTTGGGTAATTGTTTTATTTTTGCTGTGTTCATAAATCCTTTTCACATCTGTTAACGTACAAAAAAACCCTCGTTCACCCAAATTACTTTGAGCAAACGAGGGTTCTCTCGAACGGTACCACCTCTGTGTACTTATTCCTGCTGTTACGGGCATACCCGGTGCGGTCTACTACTAGTGTATCGCTGGTATACACTACTTCTTCGCACAGTGTGCAATTTTCATTGCTGTCTTCAGTGATAGCTGAAAACTTCACGATACAGATATTCTCCTCCAGGCAGTCTATTGTGTCAATCTGATAATTAGATTGCTTTTCATTACTGATACATATACAATATGTATCATATTATGACAAAATTTAAAGAAGCATTCAGAAAAATAGCAGTAAGTGCAACTCAAGCGGCGGAGATGGCATGGCTCGTCTCCAATCTATTGCTCATCAGTCCGGCTGTGCTCAAAGCACAAGATACTACTGCTACTCCTCGAAAAAATACCGATACAGAACTCTTTCAACCAGATCATATCAGAGAAGATAAAAAGAAGGAGCAAATACAAGTGACTGATATGACTGATTTTTTTGCTCAGTCAGAAGAAATCTATGCTGCAGTTCTTAAACAAGCAGAAACTGATCCAAATGTAGCAGCAAACCTTGCAGCACTGCGTGAAGCTGCGATTGTTCCCAACCCTGTTGCACAGGATAAACCACTTTTCACTAATAGTGTATTCCTTCCACTGGTATCTCGGTTTGAAAGCTCAAAACCAGCAGAGCCATCAGAAGCACAGAAAAAAGAAGTTGCAACGCTACTCAATAGTATTCAAATCAACCTTGGCAAGATGGGGTGGGAAGTTCAAGTTACAACTGAAACAGTTGATGGAGAACGCGTAGATGGTACATTGTCTGTATTACGATCATTTGATTGGTTCTTTGCGAAGATTTTAGAAGCGCAAAATTCAGCAGGTCTGCCTTCAGAAGTAGCAGCTATACGCAAATTTGATATTATTGGTTTACCAAAGTTAGTTATTAATTTTGCCCCAGATAAATGCCTCTATACTGCTGATCGAATTGAGAAAGGTCAAGTCACCTTTGAGGTAAGTAAGTTTGACGAATGTGTCTTATATGGAGTTCTTGGTCTTATGAATCTCGACTCTCGAGGAGACTCACATCTTATTACGAAACGGGCTTCAAATGGAATCTTGATGTTGTCCTTGTGGAGTGCCTTTGGCAAATTTATTAAAAGTTTAACCACTGAAGAGGCCGCTCAATATGTTGGATATGACGATTCTCGTTTGACGAGAGAAATGCTGACAGCTCAAGAGTTAGGGAAGCGTATCCTGTATAAATCAATCGACCCAACTTGTAAGGATACTGGTTACGCGACTCTCTCTCCTGCCAGTATTGCAGCCATAAATGATCTCTACGCAATAGATATTACCGATGAACTTGATCCAATTTTTAAGCGTAGTTTAGAAGAAAAGCTGGAGAGAGACCTCTTACAAGGATATCCGAATACAAGTTCAAAGCTCTATGAGCTAGATGGGGTCATTGCTGCTTGGGCTTCAGAGGTCTTACAGGGTAATTATCAACTTCCTAGCTGGAGTAATACTGCATTTATAGGTATGTACAACCTATTTAAAGATGAACAAATAATTGATCCAACTTTATTAGATGCTGAACTGCAGCAAAAAAAAGAGAATCAGAAAATCTCCTATGCTGCTGCTTTTAAAACTCGTGATAGTAGTGCTGGCCCAGAGTATTGGCTAATTATTTGGTTTGCTGCTGCTTTTAAGGATGGCAAACAGAGAACTTTAGTGAGACCCCTAGAAGCTATGTATTATCCAGCATATTCATCACTACACCAAATATTTAAGGATGAGGATGTAGCTGGAAAATCAAGCACAAGATCAACTAGGGTATATGAATTCACAGATCAAAATGGAACTAAAGCAACTGTTGCTGATCTTGAGAAGATGGGCTTTAAAGTACACGATTACAGAGGGGACTCATTAGATGGAGCAGATGGAGAATCCGGAATCGAGTGCAATCATTTAGTTCAAGGAACACCCATCACTCCTTAGCCTATTCACTAAGAATTATTTGTCGGGATTACCTCTTCTTGCGTAAAAAGGCGGGCACTTCAAACTCATCTTCAAAGGTGACGTCGCTAGTCGTTGTCGTTTGTGTCGTTACTTTTTCCTCTTGAGTGTCTTCGCTGAGGTTAAGCTGCTTGAGAAAGGTCGGTTGCAGCGGCTGTTGTTGTGGAACCTGGGTAAAGACTGGTTGCGTGAAGCCCTGTGGTGCATGGTCGATAACAGGCACACGATTCTCTGGTTCTGGTTTCTTGTCAGTTCCGAGTCGTCGTTGTGAGTCTCTGCTGAACGCGCCAAACATGCCTCGATTACTGCCGTACCCCATCTGTGACTCGTTGAAACCTGTAGCAATGACGCTAATTTTAATCTTAGAACCCATCTCTTCGTTGATCGTTGCTCCAAAGATAATATTGGCATCAGGGTCTGCAGCTGCGGCAATAATACTTGAAGCATCTGAAACTTCTGACATAGTCATATCTGGGCCACCAATGATGTTAAACAAGATCCCTTTTGCGCCATCAATGGAAACTTCAAGCAGTGGTGATGCCACAGCCATACGAGCTGCAGTAGCGGCACGATTCTCGCCACTTGCTTCACCAATGCCCATCAGTGCTGAACCTGAGTCACTCATGATTGTTTTGACGTCTGCAAAGTCGACGTTGATAAGCCCTGGCACAGTGATGAGATCTGAGATTCCCTGTACACCTTGTCCAAGCACGTTATCTGCCAACCTGAACGCGTCGAGCAGGGTCATTTTCTTATCGATGACATCCATTAGCCGTTGGTTTGGAATAACGATTAAGGTGTCAACGAAGTCTTTGAGACCAGCAATACCCTCTTCAGCAGATCGCATGCGGCGCATACCTTCAAAGATAAATGGTTTTGTTACAACAGCAACGGTCAGCGCACCAGAATCCTTGGCAATCTGAGCAATAATGGGAGAGGCACCAGTACCAGTACCACCACCCATTCCTGCGGTGATGAAGACCATGTCGGTGTCGAATAAGAGCTCTTTGATTTTTTCAACAGACTCTTCTGCTGCTGCTCTCCCCACTTCTGGATCTGCGCCTGAGCCGAGGCCTCGTGTAAAGTTACTACCAATTTGCAGCTTTGTATCAGCTTTTGAAGTAAGCAGTGCCTGTGCATCTGTGTTGACGGCAATGAACTCAACACCTTGAATTTGGTTCGAGGCAATCATTGAGTTGAGGGCGTTTCCACCACCACCACCGACACCAATTACTTTGATTTTTGCGAAGGTTGTATTTGAAGGTTTGACCAAGGCCATAGATTCTTTCTGGTTAAAGCGAGTGTACCACGTCTTTTTCGAGAATCAACAAGTGGTAAGAGAGCTACGGTAACATCGACTTAATAAATGCAACTCCTTTTTGTAGTGCCGTACCAGCGGAGAATCCCTTAAAAAGTGATTTAAAAGCAAATGAATCTGAAGTAACTTCTCCTCCTTGTTCGCGACCATACTGTAACAAGCCAATGCTTGTAGCAAATGATGGCTTGTGAATATCTCCGGTTAACCCAAGGAGCTCAGTCGGCATTCCCATGCGAGCTGGTAGCTTGAGCTCATGCTTTGCTACTTCTATAATTTCGGCAGTCTCTGCACCGCCGCCACTAATAACAACTCCTGCGGGAATGTTCTTGAGAACGTCTTGGCTGCTCAACTTATCGGCAACGAGTGCGAAAATTTCTTGCATGCGCGGCACCATGATGCCATCAAGAATTGTTCGCTTTGATAGGACTTCTGAGCTTTGACCATTTGTTAAGTCACTTAAATTAAGCTCGTCTGCTTTTTTTCTTCGCTCGTTAAATTCTGACTTGGTCTCACCTGGTTGCGCCTTCAGTGATTCTGGTTTCTCGTGCGAAAGGGCAACTTTAATTTTTTCTGCTACATCAATACTGACTCGGCAGCCAAGGGCAATATCTTGAGTGATGTGACGAGCACCGATGGGCAGCGAACCTGAAAACTTGAGTGCTCCATCAACGTACGCTGAAACAGAAGTTGTACCAGCTCCGATATCAATGAGTGCAACACCAAGCTCTTTTTCAGTATCGGTTAAGGTTACTTTTGATGCTGCAAGCCCGGAAAAGACAAAGCCACTGACAGTGAGCCCAATATCTTCAATACACTTCTGAATGTTTCTCAGTGCTGTGTTCATGCCCGTAATAAGGTGGGCTTCAGCTTCAAGGCG
>CAYMVN010000041.1:0-9777 GCA_964394125.1 uncultured Pseudomonadales bacterium
CCCGACTTCTGCCTCACGACTGAGCACACGCTGTTATTCTACCGCACCTTCCTACACTTAACGCAAGGTATTTCTGTACTATACAACTAGCGCACACATCTATTATAGTTAAAAAACCCGTAGAGAATCACTTCATGCGGGTATAGTGAAAGGTTATATGAGTAAGACCGATACAAAAACAACACAAACACCAGCAACTCAAGATGACACCAAGTCACAACGACTGCAAGCGGTTGGTATTGCCATGCAGCAGATCGAGAAAGAGTTTGGCAAAGGCTCCATCATGAAGATGGGCGACTCGTTGAAGAACATGGCAACCATGCCCGTTATTCGCACCGGTTCATTAGCACTCGATCTTGCACTGGGAGTTGGTGGCTATCCAAAAGGCAGAATCATCGAGATTTACGGACCAGAAGCATCAGGTAAAACCACGCTCTGTCTCCACGCCATTGCAAACATTCAGAAAGAAGGCGGTGTTGCAGCGTTTATAGACGTTGAGCACGCACTCGACCCACTTCGTGCACAAAAGATTGGTGTTAATCTTGAAGAGCTCCTCATCTCACAACCAGACTATGGTGAGCAAGCACTTGAAATTGCAGAGACGCTTATTCGCTCAGGCGGTGTTGATATCGTCGTGATCGACTCAGTAGCAGCTCTCGTACCAAAATCAGAAATCGAGGGCGAGATGGGAGACTCACAGATGGGTGTGCAAGCACGCCTTATGTCTCAAGCAATGCGCAAACTGACTGCCGCCATCAACAAAACAAAAACACTGGTGGTGTTTACCAATCAGATTCGTATGAAGATTGGAGTCATGTTTGGGAGTCCCGAAACAACCACTGGTGGAAATGCGCTCAAGTTCTACGCATCTCTGCGTCTCGATGTCCGTAAGATCGGTAATATCGAAGAAGGTGACCAAGTTGTTGGTAGTAGACATCGCGTTCGGGTAAAGAAGAACAAAGTTGCTCCTCCATTCCAAGTTGCCGAGTTCGATATGGATGGAAACGGCATCTCACTGACTGGCGACATCGTTGATATCGGTGTGCAGATGAAGCTTTTGGAAAAGAATGGAAGTTTCTACCGGTATAACGGAGAGATCCTCGCCCAAGGTCGTGAAGCAACCAAAGTTTTCCTTGCAGAACACCCTGATATGCTCAAGAAAATCCAGAAAGAGCTGTGGGTTAAGATTCAGGAAAAACGAGAGAGTTAATCTCCCCTAACATTGACTAACAGACCAGTTAACGGTACAATGGTTGGTATTCTCGGAAAGAATAGAGATAGTACAACAGTATTGAGGAATTCGTACAAGATAATAGCCAAGTATTAGATATGTTTCAGTCAAGTTTACCCTATACCAAGACTGCAATAGTTTATTCAACTCTTGTTGAGTAGATAACTCTACTCCCTCATTTGCTTGTGTACATTCTCTTTTAAAAATCTGAGTGATTAAGGAGTATGTATGTCATTTTTTAGTAACCTGTCGACCCTGTTCGGGGCCACACAGCCAAACACAAGTAATAAAAAGCCACAGCAGCAACGTCCAGAGATCAAAGCCATCCCTGTTCAGCCGCTCAAGCAAAAAACACCACAGCCACAGAAGCAGCCTCAACCACAGCAGCAAGCACCAGTTGTCCCTCAGCCAGTGCAGGTTCCTGAGCAGCTTATTTCTGAGCAAGATGTTGTCCGTGAAGCAAAAGCCAAGGCAAGAGAGATCATCGTCGAAGCAAAAGCAGAAGCACTGTCTCTGCGCGCCACAGCTGAGCAAGAGTCACGCTCTATCGCTCGCAACTTAGAAGAAGAGCAACGCAAAGTCACCATCAAACTCGATAAACTTGATGAGAGAATGGCTCAGCTCGACTCGAAAGAAAAAGAGCTCACTGCTGCCAAAGCAAGTGTCGAGACACTCAAAGGTGAAGCCGTCAAAAAATCAGAAGCACTCATGCAGAAGCTTGAGGACATCTCTGGTTACACCAAAGATGAAGCTCGCTCACTCATCCTTGATCAACTCGATCAAAAACTGAACAAAGAAAAAGCTCGCTTCATTAAGCAAAAGGAAGAAGAGACACAAGCAGAAGCTCACGACATCGTTCGTGACATTCTTATTGACGCAATGAAGCACGGCGCAACCGAGTACGTTCCTGAGTACACTATCTCAGTCGTTACGCTGCCGAGTGAAGAAGCAAAGGGTAAGATCATTGGTAAATCAGGCCGCAACATTAACGCATTCGAGCGTGCAACCGGCGTCGATCTCGACCTTGATACCTCACCAACTGAAGTCAGACTCTCGTGTTTCGACCCAGTCCGCCGCGAAATCGCCCGTATTTCTCTAGAGAGACTCGTCAAAGACGGTCGCATCCAGCCAACCCGCATCGAAGAAGTTGTGGCACAGGTTCGTAAAGAAATTGATAAGACAATCTTTGAAGCAGGAAAAGCCCTCTGTCACGATATTGGTATCTACAACTTACCAATTGATCTTATGAAGCTTATCGGTAAGTTTAAGTACCGCTTCTCATACGGACAGAACTTGATTGCACACACGCTCGAAGAAACAAGAATTGGTATTAAGCTTGCCAGTGAGTTAAAGATCGATGTCAACACCGTTAAGCTCGGCTGTTTACTGCATGATATTGGTAAAGTTTCAGAAGAGTCTGAAGGTAGTCACATCGAACTGGGTGTTAAGATTGCCAAGCGCTTCAACATGCCACAAGCTGTTGTTGACTGTATCGCGCAACATCACGAAGATGAGCCATTCTCTGGCCCAGAGCAAGTTGTTGTGTACATTGCCGACGCCATTTCTGGTGCTCGCCCTGGTGCTCGCTACGAGAACTATGATGAGTACGTCAAACGCTTGCAAACACTTGAAGCAATTGCACTGCAGTACAGTGAAGTTGAGCAAGCATACGCCATTCAAGCTGGCCGTGAAGTGCGGGTTATTCTTAAACCTGAGGCTTCTAAAGATGATGACGTGAAGGTGCTCAGTATGAAGATTCGCGATGAAATCAAGAACAAGCTGACCTATCCTGGTACTGTGACGGTTACCGTCATCCGTGAAACACGAGGTCAACAAGTAGCGACATAAGGAACACATGTACACGTGGTTTGCCATTGCACAAGTTATCATTAGTATTTTACTGGTTGTCTGCATCCTCTTGCAGGCACAGGGCACTGGCCTCGGTGGAGCGTGGGCACAGGGTGGCGAGACATTTCATACCCGACGGGGTATTGAAAAAGTAATATTTGTTGCCACAATAGTGTTAGTGAGTCTTTTTGCAGCCAACTCAATTGCACTGCTGTTATTTGCTCGCTCATAATACATGCGTAAAGCATACTGGTACTTCACCGCTTACTTAAAGAAACATGGGATGATCGTGGTCATCTCACTGATCACTGGTATCGCCTTTTTTTGGTTTCTCCTACCGCCATTTATTAACTTCATGGCTGTCTCAAAAAGGCACTATATTGGTATTATCGGCGACTACTCACTCAGTGATCTTCCCCCACAAGTAAACGAACAACTCACGACAGGTTTAACCAGAATTACTGCGGATGGTTCCCCCAAGGCAGCCGCCGCAGAACGGTGGACAATCGACCAAACAGGCACAACAATTCGTTTTGTTCTCAAGAAAAACTTGCTGTGGCAGGACGGCACTGAGCTCAGCCCAGACGACATTCACTACCAGCTCCCACAGATGGAAACAATTGTTACTCCCAATGATATTGTCTTCAAGCTCCCTGCTCCATTTGCGCCGTTCACAACTGCTGTCACCAAGCCACTCTACAAAGAAGGCGTCTTGAAGGGGTTTTGGAAGAATAAACCAACTGTTATTGGTCTGACTGAGTACGCCATTAAAGACTACACCAGCACTGGGCAAAGACTCAAAGAACTAACGGTCGAAGGCAATGATGAGCAGTTCATCTACCGCTTTTATCTCACGGAAGACGATGCACTGATTGCGTTCAAACGCGGAGAAATTGATCAGCTTGGCGGACTTGCCAGAACGTTTGATGTATTCGAGTGGCCAACCGTCACAGTCGATAAAACACTCAACACATCTCAATACTTAGCGGTATTTTTTAACGTGCGCTCACCCCTCTTTACCAAAAATGTTCGTCAAGCACTCTCGTACGCCCTTGATAAGCCAGCAGGCCCAGAGCGGGCACTCGGGCCAATCAGCAAAGACTCTTGGGGTTATCTCGAAGGTGGTAAAACATATGATAAAGACTGGACTCGCGGCTCAGAGAGACTTCTCGATGAACTTCCGCAACAGCCGCTGGCAATTGAGCTTACCACAACAAATCTCTTTGTTTCTGATGCAGAAAACATCAAAAAAACCTGGGAAGAGTTTGGGCAAAAAGTCTTTGAGGACTGTACAAAATCTACAAAAATTAAAGATAAAGCCACCTGTGCGAATACCAAAATTACTGTCACCATTCGCGTCAATAACTTTCCTGATACAAACAACTTCCAAGCGCTGCTGACTGGGCAAAAAACAGGCAGTGATCCAGATCAGTACCCATTCTGGCACTCAAGTCAGCCAACAAACTTTACTGGCTACAAGAACACTCGTATCGACAGTTTGCTCGAAAAGGGTCGCAAGACCTATGATCTACAAGAACGCACCGAGATCTATCAAGAGTTTCAACAGTTTTTCTTAGAAGATCCTCCAGCAATCTTTTTACGCTATCTCTGGAACTACGACATCACCCGCAAATAGAGGATATTGCTCATTCCCGCCTCAGTCTTTATACTGCTAGGGTATGTTCACTCCTCGAACCATCATCACTCGCGTAGCCGTACTGTGTGTTGCAGCACTGATCTTTTCAGGCTGTACCAAACAAGCAGCTCCACAGTCTGACATCAAACTTTCAAACTCGAAAGTGACACTCACTGAAGGAACGCCACAACAACAAAAGACCACTCTTCCACAGAAAGGGAAGCAATCTATGCTAGTAAAACAACTTGCCGACTTTACACCAATTCAAGGAACTGAAGTCACGCTCAACACAAATAAAGGAGCGATTGTTTTGACTCTTTTCCGTGATAAAGCACCACTAACGACACTCAACTTCTTAACCCTTGCCAAGTCAGGTTTCTATGATGGAATTGTTTTCCACCGTGTCATTGCCGACTTCATGGCGCAAGTTGGTGACCCAAAAACCAAAGACGCTACACTCAAAGCTGAGTGGGGTACCGGAGGCCCTGGGTACGTTATTCCTGACGAGTTTGACCCAAGTTTAGTACATGACTCAGAAGGGGTGCTCTCTATGGCCAATGCTGGCCCTGGCACTGGTGGCAGTCAGTTCTTCATTACCTATGCGGCAACTCCTTGGCTCAATGGAAAGCATGCAGTCTTTGGTAAAGTTACCAGTGGCATGGATGTGCTCAAATCAATAACCGTTGGTGATACAATCACTTCAGTGAGTATTAAATAACGTGTAATAATGCAGCTTTTCACTATAAAGTGGCCGGCGTATGCCGCACTTGTGTGTGGTTTTCTCTTACTGCTGTGTGGGACACTTTTTTTTGCCGTTAAAGAGACTCAGTTGAGTGTAGAAGCACTTCAGAATGGTAGGCTTCAAGCCAGTGAAGTACACGCACTGCGCGCACAAAAAGTAGTTACGCCACTGGCGTTTATAAGTGGTGGCATAAGCAAGACAGTACGCGCTTGGCAAGCCGTTTTAAGGCTCCCAACACAGTCACAAGCAGTACTGACTGCAGTCACCACACTGCAACCGGGTTCAGCAACCGAGACGGCTTCACTGCTTCCCCTGCGCACTGCACTCAGTGAACTGAAAGAGACACTTACAACTCTTTCAGACTACGGGCAATCGAGTAAACGGTTGCAACAAAAATACCCACAAGAGCTGCACAGTATCTCACAGGCTGCTCAGCAAGCGACAGCTATTTCACAGATTCTCACCACACTCAGCAGTGGCACACAGACATGGATTGTTGTGCTGCAAAACAGTGATGAGCTGCGCGCTACCGGTGGCTTTGCTGGCTCGTATGCTGTGCTCTCAACGCACGACGGGATACTTGAACCGATCGTTATTGAAGACATCTACGATGCAGACGGGCAGTTTACCGGCTATGTGACAGCGCCAGCGGGAGTTCGCGAGTACACCAGTAGTAACAATGGTCTGAGGCTCCCTGATGCGAACTGGTACCCCGACTTTGCACAATCAGCAGAAACTATGCTGCAATTTTTTGCACTCGGAAACAGACATGCAATTTCTGGAGTCGGTGCGGTGACTGTTTCAGTCATTTCCGACATCCTCCGCCTTACTGGCCCTGTGTACCTGCCCGACTACAACACGAATGTGAGCGCAGACACTCTGCAACAAGTCTTGCGTGAAGAACGCTCAGAGTTTTTCCCGGGAAGCATACAAAAAAAACATATCTTGTCACTGACAATGGCACTGTTACAAGAGAAAGTGCGTTCACTCTCGCCTGCTGATAAGCGTGCACTCGCACAGATTCTACTCGATAAAATTACAGTGAAAGATATCCAGTTGTATGCGGTCGATCCATCTGTGCAAACCGCTCTGAGCGAAGCTGGAGTGAGCCCTACACTGCAACCCAGACCGAGTACCCCTCAGTTGCCAGAGAGCCCAGTGCTCTGCACAGAAGAGTACTGTCCCCACCACCTGTTAGCACTCATTGAGTCGAACGTGGGCATCAATAAAATCAATCCTGCAATTACTCGGTCAGTTCACCTGACACTGACTGACCCACAGACACTCACGGGCACCATTACCTTTCATAACTCAGCGCTTGCGCAGGATTCGACACTCCTCTCAAAAGTTACTGCTCTCCCCACAGGGCACGCCCTGACTGCAAAAAATGGGTATGCGAACTATCAGCGTATTCTCACCCATCCCGATATCAAAGTTTCCGCAGTCCAGGTAGCTGACAAGCCACTTTCGCTCAGTGAAGAAACGTACAGCACACCATCTGGGACGGCAGTTCTCTCGACAGGTTTTCTTGTTACCGTCCTGCCTCAAGCTGAAACAACAGTACACGTGACACTAACTACTCGTCCTGGCACGCCTTCATTTACCGAGCAGCCACTCTTTCTCTTCAAACAAGCCGGGCTCCAACCAACACTCTACACACTACAAACACCCACACAGTCGCAGCAGTTCACCCTGACTTCAGACCTGCTCGTTCCGCTCAAGTAAGTAACGTACATGGTACAATCAGCACATGTCATCTGATGATTCACTCAAAGCACTGCTCGAGCCCACACGACTTTCACAGCTCCAAGCCGAAGTTGCCCGCCTCACCACTGAGACCCTTGCCCCTGATTTTTGGCAGCACTCAGATGCACAAAAACAGATGGAGCTGCTTTCTACAAAAAAGCATGAACTCGACCGTTATCTGACACTCGCACAGCTCTCTGCAGATGAGGCAGCAATCGCCGAACTGCTCTCATCAGCAACTCCAGAAGAAGCAACTGAGTTGCAGATAGAGTACGACCGCACCACAAAAGAACTCACCCAACTCATCACCCGCTTAGAACTCGAACAGTACTTAAGCGGCAAGTACGATAGGAACAGCTGCATCTTTTCGATTCACTCAGGTCAGGGCGGTACCGAAGCTATGGACTGGGCAGATATGCTGCGCAGAATGTACCTTAGGTACTTTGAGCGAAAGCACTGGAAGTGCACGCTTCTCTCAGAATCACGAGGAGAAGAAGCCGGTATCAAGGCTGCAGAGTACCTCGTGCAAGTACCGTATGCGTACGGATTTCTCAAGCGTGAGCGCGGTACGCACCGGTTGGTTCGCTTAAGCCCATTTAATGCTGATAGTCTCCGACAAACTTCATTTGCACTCGTCGAAGTACTGCCCTTTATTGATGCTGAAAGTTCTGATATCGAGCTGAAAGAGGCTGATCTTTCGTGGAGCTTTACCAGAGCGGGTGGGGCTGGTGGTCAAAACGTAAACAAAGTAAACACAGCGGTTGAACTCACGCACGTGCCAACAGGTATCACTGTTCGAGCCAGAGAAGAACGCAGCCAAGTTCAGAACAAAGAGCGCGCGCTACAGAAACTAAAAGCACAGCTCGCACTCCAGGAAGAAGAACGCCTTGAGCAAGCACTCTCCAAAGAAAAAGGCGCACATCAGAATGCAAGTTTTGGCAGTCAAATACGAAACTACGTCTTGCACCCCTATCAACTCGTTAAAGACACCCGAACAGACGTCGAGACGTCAGATACAACGGGAGTGCTAGACGGTGATATCGATCACTTCATTCAAGCTGGAATTTACCTTTCACGCCGACACTAAACTTTGGTATACTAAACGGAAGTAAGGAATGTATGTTACACCAACTTGATCTCAGCGAAGAAACGAACACAACCAAAACTCCTATTATTGACGATTTGAAGCTCACGCAGCATACTGCAACAGCACCTTTGAAAAGAACAGAACAGGCACCTATGAAAAAAACAGCACTTAGTATGGTCATCACAATTTGCGTCATTGCGCTGGTTGGTGGTGTTGGCACTGGATGGGGCAGCTTCAAGCTCTTTGCCGGTGGAAAAAGTAGCATTAACACGGCTGCACCAGTACAACAAATTGCCACCGGAGCTATCAAAGCTGGTGATATTTTTGGTAGTAAAGAAACGGCAGCCTTTAAAGATACCGCCAAAGGCTACCTTGAAAAAGGTGGTGTTGATGGTGAAGGCTCACATAAGCTTTTGCGTATCGGTGGTGTTTCACAAACAGTTTATCTCACCTCTTCTGTAACCGATCTTGATAAGTTTGTTGGCATGGAAGTTGAAGTTTCAGGAGAAACATTTGCAGCTCAAAAAGCTGGTTGGCTCATGGATGTTGGTCGTGTGCAGGTCGTCAAAGTGCAAGGTGAGAATCCTTCTATCGAGGAGTAGTACACAGCATGCAAAACTCTGAGCGTGATTTCTTAAGAGAGCTTGTTCGTGATTTAGCAGAAGAAACGCAAACCTTCATAAAGAAATACGAAATGAGTCGGAATGGCCATAAAGTAGTCATTCCATATGTTGAAACAGAAGCGGGTGCACCACGGAAAGATGTTTCACTCACACTTTTAGACTTCACAAAAAGCATCCACGCCGAAGCTAAAAACTTAGCAGAAACACTTGGAATTAAAACACACTTTACAGAGAACGGCTGCCCCTATGAGGTAGTGATTACTCTTGCAGCTTCAGCACACGGTCGTGACACACTACAGATGCCGGATGGTTCACGCACACCTGCTCAGTTCGTTGTCTGGGTGTTTCATATCAAAAATCAAACCGAACCAGTGCGCCTTTACAAGCTTGCCAGTGAGAGCAGCGACATACAATACAAATTTGCATCACTCACGAGCCAAGCGATGGAAGCTGTTGTTGCGGGTATGCATCTAGGCAAACTTGAGATACCACTGACAGAACTTGTTCAAGATCTTAACTTTTATATGGTGCATGGCAACCAAGATGAGGGGACTCGGCTCGAAGAGGGCGGTGGCAGAGGCCCTGCGAGTAATACACTCATGCATAGCACAGCCGCACTTATAAATCATAAGGAACAAAACCGTTTTGAGAAAGCAGTACCCAGTGACGAGGCACTCAAGTTTGTTTCTCCCGTTGATGCGGTCTTCATGCGGCACATTGGCAACTCGCTGCAGACACTCATGACACGAGCAGTGCCAGAAGCATACAGAGCTGTTACTCAGGTTAATCAAGAAATCGTTAATGATGAACGTATTTTTGTCGTACGGTTTACCACACCTCAAACAAAACAAGTTGCTGACTTAG
>CAYMVN010000042.1:0-9565 GCA_964394125.1 uncultured Pseudomonadales bacterium
CAAATTGATAGAACCGCTCAGAACCCTTGGCTAGTTCTTCTCTGATAAAGCGGGCATCTTCAAGTTTTACTTCAGTGTTAATGTTGCTGATTTTCCCTGCACGGAGGTCTGATTGAATTTCCGCCTCCATCTCAGTGATCTTGCGTTTGAGATTATCAAGAATCTCGGCTGAATCTACCGGGAAGATAAACATACTGGTAGTAATCTGGTGCGGATAGTTAATCAGCGGCGAGAGCCAGTTTGCTGGCACACTTCTGGGGTACCCGGCAATGAAGAGTGTTCTTGAGTAGGTTGAGTTGATTTTTTGAAAAGTAAAGTCGACTTCAATTGCTTCAGGGGCGATAATATCTTGAATGGTAACGAGACCGCGCGAGAACTGCTGCAGGCGTTCCATGTTTTTTTGTTCTTGCAGTTGCTCAGGAGTGAGTGACTCTTCAGCTTTTTTCTTACCAAAAAATGGAAGCTGAAAGGTGGGCAGTAAACTAGACATTGTTTTTATTTTACCTTATTTCTGGTAGCGGCGGAAGTTCTGTTGCTGGAAGCAGTTGTACATCGGGGGGAACAATCATGTCAGGCTGCTGAACTTCTTGAGGCTGTTGAAGGACTTGTATCTGCACTGGAGGTAGATCTAGTGCAGGTACTTCGGGTGCAGCCTGATACACTGGCTCACTCATGCTTGGTTCAGACGGAGCCATATACACGGCTGGTTGTGGTTCATACGTCTGTGGCTGTTGTACAACAACTTGTTCAAGTGGCTGCGTGACACTCTGTCTTTCTTGAGCTGCCTGAGTAATAGCAGCAATCGCCGCACCTTGAATACTCGCTTTCACGAGTGGGGTAGTGTAGCTACTGCTTTCACCAATCTGTTGCCCCTCAGCTGCTTCCGGATTATAGCGGACGTAAAAAAGCTGAATAATCTCTTGGGTATTCAGTTGTCTTGAGTACAAGCCAATGCGGGCAAACTGGGCGATGAGATGATCTCGTTTGGGGTCGAGTAAGTTTTGTGCTTTTTCGAGTAACACTGATCGTTCAATACTGGCGATATCTACTTGCGCTTGTCCGGGAATAAGACCTTTAGCGGTGGCAATACCCATCTCAATAGCCGAGGCGGGGATGATGACGTAGAACTTTTTATCAAGCACATTGCGTTCATGAATGAGATTGCTCACAAACTCTCGGTACATGCGGATTCTCCGCTGCATTGTTTCATTCTCAGTTGCAACTTCTTGTTCTTGGAGCAACTTGAGGTATGAGGTAACGTCTTTTGTCCGTGACTGCACGATAATCTGCATTGTGTAGTTCAGTGAGTTGAGGAGCCCTGCGTAGGCATACATGATGGCGTCTTGTTCTTCTTCAGCTAACAAACCAAAGTTCATGGCGTCGACGCTCAGAATAACTGAGGCAGTGCCATCTTTCATGATCACGTAGTTATTGGTGATGTCAAAAATATCTAGAAATTGCTGTGTGGTCGATTGAATAACTTCTGCGGGCATAGTATCAGTATAGCGTGAATTGTACTTTTTTTAACTGCTACGAATTTCTAGTGGTTCAACGAGTGTCCCGGTGAGTGCAATAGAGAGCGGAACAAACTTTGTTGCATCTTTCTCAACTGTTACCACATAGTCTCCATTGAGAAGTGGAGTTGTAATGAAGAACTGGCCGAGTGCATTTGTCTTCACTGCACGAATTACGTGCCCTTCAACTGTCTTGATTTCGACAATTGCTCCAGAAATAATCTCGTTGTTTGGGGTGAGTACCATCCCTACCAACTTGTTTGGAACAGTAGGTTTTGTTGGGAACGGCAAGTTAGCATTAAAGAGTGCTGTTTCTGTTGTGGTGACGCTCTCGGTTTGTGGTGCAACTTGTGGTGCAAAGGCGCGCTCTCCTACATATGTTTGTTGGTTTTTGAGGTTCTCAAGCTCTTCAGTGGTGACCCGTTTATCAATATCTACTGAGTCGATATCGGGTACTTGAATAGACTGTGCAACTTGTGATGTTTCGAGGAACGCTGACTTTTTATCTAGATGCTCATGCTCTCTGACAGACTCATCAAGCAGATAGGTGTCTTCGATTGTCGCTGTGGGATCGAGTGAGTTAACTGCAATGTGAATCTCTCCACTGGGTAGTGGCAGATCGGTGATCGTTGCTTGCCGCATGCTGCGAACTCGTACTGCCAGTTCTGGTTTCTCTGGTGGCTTTTCTTGTGCGCGTACAGGAACTACTGTCGTGCGCTCAGAGAAGAGGGTGAGTACCTCATTCATGTGTGTAACTTCGTCTGTAGTGTACGTACTACCCTCGAGTTCTCGAGTTGAAGTAATAAACTCTTTAATTCGCTGTCTACGCGCTGGTGTTAGGTCGAGCTCTTTGAGTTGCACAACTTGATCTGCATTACCTTTGAAGAGAAATGGGGCAGGAATGTTGTAGGCGCGCTTCCAAAAGAACTGTGTCGGTTTGTAGAGAATACTAATAAACGTGGTAATCCAGTGACTCAGCGGCCGCTCTTCGATAGGAACAAAAGCTGCTGCTGCACCACCAAAACCAAAAAGTGCCATAAGCGGCCACTTTACGATCCAAATTAAACTGAGGTTGTAAATGAGAAAAGCAATAACGATGCCAATTGCCACTTCGCCAAACTGCTTGAGGGTCATGCTTCCAACGATGTGAAAGCGATAGTTGGTGATATCTTGCGGTATTGGATGTTCTTTCATGGGCAGTCTCTACATCTATTCTACCGTTTTATTGGAATTGCGGGAGTAATAACTTCTGCGTCAAAATCGACGTTTTCGCTATTCGTCAAGATTCCTTTAAATCGGTAGTACGGAACAAGAAGCGTAGTTGTGTCATCCACACGGTACTCAACTGTCACACTAGAAAATGCTGCAGAAAGGATATTCTCGAGTGATGGTGTGCCAGATCCGACATAGTTTTGATAGACAATGCTCCCATCACCAACTTCAATTGCCTTCAGTGCTTCGGCTAGCGAAAGAGTAGCAAAGTTTTTTTGTGGGGTGAATTCAAGAATAAATGGCTGAGCAGTTATTTTTCCTATTTTTCCGTCATTCGTAACAATAATACTAACGGGGTACGAGTAGTTTGTGTTGTACAGCACAGGGTATGGCCCATATTGATATCCAAACGGAATCTCGACAGCATTTGCCTCACTCTGTGATGCTACATCTGGATGACCATCCTCCCAGACAGTGTAGAACTGAACTGCCGAACTCATCGGCTCGATCTTTTCATTTGGAAGAAGTGTGGCAACAGTTGTCCGAGCTGTAGCAATTGCATCGCTGAGAATAATTCCTTTTTGCGCTTTAATCGGGCTCGTCTCGCGGGACATAACGTAGGTGAGGGGGTCAGGAATCTTAACCAGCGAGTAGTCGTTATTTTGCCATACGTTTGGTGCTTGTGGAACTGGCTTGAAGTCGTAGACGCTGAATAACTTTGCTTCAAATTGAGCGGTATCACCAGAAACTTTTGTAACACTTGCAGTTGGTAGTGACGAGGGGAGTTGTGGCAAAATACCGGTATATGTTACGTTGTGGAAGACTGAGATCGTGCTGTTGTAGTTTGTGCTCACTAGCTCTTGTTTAGGAACACCTTTGTCTGTAAAAAATGACGCCAAGTAGTTAAAGCCAAGTAAGATAACGACCACAAAAAACAAAATAACCACCCAAGAAGAAGTCTTTTTTTTAGCTGGTTGTTGAACGATGTACTCCATATTATTTAAAGCAGTGATTTACAAAAACTGCTTGTCCTGAATTAAACCGAGACATGACTGACTGACTCTCTAATACTACATCTTTTAACTTGATGTTAGCTGTATTTCTTAATAATTCATAGTGTAAGTGTGACCCAAACGAATAGCCAGTGCTGCCCATCAGCCCGATGACTTCCCCAGCTTGAACAGATTTGCACCCCTGACCATCAAATCCAGAAGAGAGTGAGCGCGAACCTACAGAAAAGTGCCCAAAATAGAGCACGAGCGGCATGCCATTCATCTGAAACTCAAGACTTGAGTGGATTCCGTAGCCGCCACTTGGTTTAGGATCCATGCCTTTGTCACACAGCCTGCCTGGGAATGGTGCGTAAATTGGCGTACCAACGCTGTTAGCAATATCAAATGCATCGAGGTAGTACGGGTTGTTGTGACTAAAGTTACCACCAGGTAGCTGCAGAATTTTTCCGCTTGTTGGCCAACATCCCATCTTTGGATTGCCTACTGCAACGCTAGCGGCTGCAGTAACTGTCTCGTCTGTAGCGAGTACAAAATCACCGCTATCCATGACGTCAAAGGTTAAGATAAATGCGTTCATGATGAGCGCATCAACAGTGCCACCACCCACTGATGTTTTGTAACTGGTGGTAAACTCACTCGAGTCAGCAATAGGATCTTGAGGAAACGCATCTATTTTGAGTGGAGAAGTTGGGATTGAGCTGCTGGTGCCAACACCAGAAAAAGTATCGGTGATACTTTTGACGACAATCCGGTAGCCAGTCTTAGGTTTAATGGTGATGGTGTAAGTAATATCAGTAGCAGTGTTATTCGCAATTTTAGGTGGATTAGCTGTTTTTGTTACCTCAACATACTTGGAAACAGTGTTTCCAACAATTGTAGAGTTTAGTTCGGAAGGTCTGGTTGGTACGGGTATAAGAAACGCTCCATAAATAACTGTGAGAACAATCGCCGTGAACGACATCATCACAAAAACACCACCGAGTGGGGCGAGTGCACCAAACGAGAGACCCCATACCGCACCACCAGTTGTACCGAGTGCTGCCCCACTCGTTGTAGAACCAGTGAACGACGCACTTGCCTGTGCCGTGGCACTCTGTGTGGCTGCAGTTGTTGAAGTAGTTGCGGCTGTAGAAGTTGGGGAAGTCGCTGAAGCTTGTTGTGCACCTTGTTGGGACGACTGCGCAGAACCAGCTTTTTCTGCTTGGCGCATTTGTGAAAGTGAGTTCGATTGTGGATGTATAACTTGATCATTTCCAGAGCCCACCCAGTTCTGCCAAGGGGCAGGGGGCATGCGGAAGTTGAGGCCTGGTATTTGTAAGTTTGGAGCGAGTGCAGTGGCAGCAAGGCCAGCTCCAAGACCCAGAAACACATTCCCAGTAATAAAAGTGACGACTGAAAACGCTAGAGCACCCAGGGCATTTGTAAAAGGAAGAATTCCCATTCCAAGTAAAAACAACAATGTGGGATTTCTGTCTGGTTCTTTAATAAAGTTCCAGAGGGATTTTGCCCCCGTGACCACCAGCCCAAGCCCGGCAGTAACTGCACCGGCAGCTGCGCCCAGTGCCATACCGGCAGCAGACTCACCAGCTTTTGCAGCTAGTTTCTTACCAAGCTTTTTCTTTGCCAGTGCTCGCAGCCCCTGGAGTGCTCTCCCCCGAGTGCTTGGCTGACCAGCACCGGCAAGTGCTCCACCGGCTGCTGCTCCTGCCGCAAGTGCATCAACTTCTGTGTCAGGGACTGAAAGCAGTGCCTCTGGATCATCTGCTGCTACATCATAGGCAGTACCAAGTTGACTCGGTGAGAGCCGCAGCTGTTGAGTGATCACTATAACTTGATCTGGTTGTGTTGCCTGGAGCTCATCGAGGAGCGCCTGCTTCTCGGCCAAGTTCAGCGCGAGTGTTTGCTGTATCCGCTCCCGAGTCCCGGTTATTTCTTGTACATTTTGTTGCGTTTCCGTATCTGGCGTGTGAGTCGCGCTAAAAAATGCATCTTTCTTGAGTTGCTCAACAAGTGTTTGTACATCTTCGCGCAAGAAGAGATAGCTCTGCACAAAGGCGAGTCGTTTACTCACATCGTATGAATCATTTCTAACGGCAGTGAGCTCTTCTTTCGAAAAAAGTGCCCCGCTCGTACTCCCAACACTCACGCTTTGGTCGTTGAGTACTTTGGCGGTGTAGTAGTAAATTGCGTACTGTTCTTGGTAAGTGAGTGTCTCCCACTCGCTGATCAAGCCCTTGATGACCTTCTTTCTCTTTTTAATAAGATCAGGTGCTGTAGATGCGGCAACGACGTCAGAACTACTCTGTGCACTGAGATCTTTCACTGCAGTGACTGGTGATAGCACCTTGTTCAGTTCTGTGGCAGTGACGTTTGCTGAAAGAACGGGAATTGGTGTGTCAGAGAGTGGCCTATTTGTATTTCTGTAGAGCGAAAGAAGCACCTCACGTGTTTGTGCATGCCCAAGCAGTACACCTCTAAACTGTTCGAGGTTTTCGCCGCGCAGTGAGCCTTTTGGCAGCCCAAAGGTTAAGGCAAGCATCTCTGGAGAGAGGTTTGAGATGAGTCGCTCTGTGTCTGCGCGCCCGTAGGTAATGAGCAAACTATCAACAATGGTTGAAGCGTTTCGCACCAGCGCAGGGTTGTCATTCTTTATGCAGTCAGATATTTTTTTTGAAAACTCAGCCGTTTCTGTTGCAGTATCGAGTGAAGGAAGTTTGAACGCACCGTCTGTTGTTTTGAAAGTAGTCCGTACTTTTTCTTCAAGCTCAGTACTTTTCTCGTACTGGCCACTGGTTTGGTAGTAGGCAGAAAGTGATGAGTAGAAGTGGGTAACTTCAGCAGTAAAGACAGCGTCTCTTGTGAGGTCTGTATGAATTCTTTCGAGAATTTTTTTCTGTGCAAGGAAGTCGAGCTGCAGTTTTAGGAGCTCATCGGTAGAAAGTTCTGAAACTGTGTAGTAGATCTTGGTGTTGAGGTATCCTTTAAGGTGATCAAACTCATTTTGCAGGTAGTTATCTGGAGTTGCTGCATCGGTGATTGTCTGGTTGGTAAAGAGTTCGTCGATAACAACCTGCGTAAGCACCTCAGTTTGATCTTCAATAATTGATGCCCGTTCAATTGGCGGACGGTGCTCCTGTACAAATGCATCGTAGTTTTGCTTAAAGGAAGGATCTTGCAGTGCCTTGAGGTAGAGGGTCTGAATATGTCGAATAAGCGTGCTGGGAGAACGAGAAAGTTGGGTTATTTCTTCAGGAGAAAGTGAAAGCACATACTGAATTGCAAGGTCACTGAGCTCTGCGGTAAAGGCCTCAGGTACACCATTGCTGCGCAAGTCTTTTTCAGAGAAGAGTTCAGCTTTTGTACCAGCGATCAGTCGTGCAACCTGATTTTGAACACGTTTTTGTTCGTACGGCTTTTGAAGTATTGGTGCAACGAGTTCAGAAATTGTTCTGCTCTCTGCAGGCTTGAGGTGGTAGTGTAGGGAAGGTGCTGTGGGCTCGATGTCTTCAAGATCTTCTTGGAGCGCCCGTTCTTCAATTGTCTCAGCAACTGTCTCTTCTTCCTCTGCCGTGTCTTCTGCAACTTGAGTCTCTGCGAAACTCTGCTTCCAAGCGGCAAGTTGTCGCTTAATTGCTTCAAGCTGAACCATCTCTTCTGCAGTGAGATCGGTAGCGTTCTGGGAAACAATGTTTTCTACGTGTTTGATGAATGCTTCTGTAACTTGAGGAGTGTTTGAGCTCCGTGCAAAACGTGCGCACTGGTCATAAAACGCCAGTAGTTCAGCAGAAAATCGTGCATTGATACCTGATGAACTGAGCAGCACTGACCTGAGGAGTGTTAGCCGCAGCGTAATACTGGCACTACCAGACAAGAACTCAACAAGTTTATCTGGCGGAAGAGCCAGCGCTTGCGCTCGGATGGTATCTCTGAGAAGACTTTCGAGCAGCCGAATTTGCTCTCCCATTTCAGCTGGTGGATTGGTTGGATCAATACCAAGTTTTCTCAGCGCATCAAAAATGAGTTGTTCTCGTGCCGCACCCCAAACCCAAGCTACTTGCCGTTCAAGGACGTCAGCATCTTTTTCAGTCAGTTCTTCGGGGCTGGTTGTGGTGTCACCCTCTGTCCCGTTTGGTTCTTCAGGTTTGTTTCGTGCTATGACACTAGCAATATCTTCAACCACAGGCGGAGTGACTGCTGGTGCGGTAGCTTGCGTGCCCTCAGCTTTTTCTGTTTCAGATCCTGGTTGGGCTTGGGTAATTTCAGCAAGTGCGTCTTCAACAAGATTCAAGAGATCCTGCACATGAGCCACATTCTTGATGAGTGACGCTTCAGAGAAAATGACACGCTCGGGGTTTGCTTCTGTCGGGCTGTCTACCGCATCTGCCCACTCTTTGAAAAAGTACGACTCTGTATAACTCTCACTGAACTCCTTAAGGAGCTGGGTGGGTGCATAGAGTTGTAAAAACTTAGCAAGTTGGATGAGTAGCAACACATAATCTGCCGCAAAGAGACTTGTTGCGGACTCGCGTTTTTCCTCATCTTCAAGTGAATCAAGCGTGCGAGTGCTGGTGGTGAGCACCTGTGGATGAACATCATTCTTCAATTTGATAGTAACTTTTTGATCCTTCAAAAGAATGTCTTCGGGAGAGAATGCGTAGCGCAGTTCAGCAAGCAGTGCGGCAAGGGTGCCGTCGAATATTTCTGCCTTAGTGTACGCGCCAAGATGCTTCACTTGAGTGAGGTTTACCAGATGTGCAGTAGAAAATACAACCTGCGTTTGCGTGTCGGTTGTTTGGTTGGCCATAGCGCATATTATACCTAGAGAGTGCGCTTTCTTGATAGTGGAGGATGATCGCTGCTATTTTTGCACTAAACTCGTTTTATAGAGGGCAAAAAGCAATACGCTTGTCGCGATAAGTTGTGTGAGTGATAAGTATGACTGATACAAGAAACCATCAATAATGATTGCCAGTAGGGGAAAGATAAGCTCGATTATTGTGGCAACTTTAGCTTGTGTCTGTTGTAAGCCTTTGTAGTAGAGGTACAAAGCGACCATTCCTGTTGAGAGGGCAATCACGACAAATCGTGCAAGTTGCGAAACAGTGACGGTAAAAACAGCATCAAGTGAGACAAAAAACAGCAGTGCAATGAATGAAAAAATGGTGGTAATAAAGAATCGTAAACTGGTTGCCATCAGAGTACTATGCTCTTTTAAGAGGAGCTTTGAGAGAGCAGTGGAACTTCCCCAGGCAGCTGCAGCACCGAGCGCATAGAGTGCAGCGGTGATGGTGCCTTCACCGGTGGCAAAATTAACAAAACCGTTCTTAAAGGTAACGAAGTACGCAGCGATGATGGCAAGCCCGGCCCAGAGTACGTACCGCTTGGTGATTTTTTCTTTGAGTAGCACTACTGCGGCTGTGGTTGCAAAGATTGGTTGCAGTTTTTGGAGTAAAAAGACGACGCTAAATGAAATAAAGTGCACTTGTGAGAGTGCGGTTGTAAACCAGAGTGTTCCCAGTAACCCACTGAGTAAACCAATACTACACGCAAGTACAAGTGACTTTTTAGTAATTTTCTCGGTGTGCAGGTTCTGCCAAACTAGGGGGAGAAGCAGAATACTGCCGATGAGGTGCTCAAAAAATACAATTACCAGCGGAGGCAGTGAGTAGAGTGAGCGGCGAATAACGCCATCAACCGCCCAAAGCGTAGCTGCACTGGCGACAAGCCCTGGCCCAAGAAGTGGGTTCTTGTGTTGAGATTTTTTCATGTATCACTATCTACTTGTGTTGCTCTGACTGCCGTGACATCCTTATCAAGTTGCAGTTT
>CAYMVN010000043.1:0-9489 GCA_964394125.1 uncultured Pseudomonadales bacterium
TCATTAGGAACGAGGTTGAATGCATCTGAAACAAAAACAACAAACCTTCCATCGGCTGTAATGCTTGGGCTTCTTGAACTATAATTTCCCTGTGTCCCGTCACTCGCGACAGAAACAATCTCTGTTGTCTTCAATTGCCTGTCATGTATGAAGATATCATGTGCATTATTCATGTCATTAGCAACAAGGTTATTTGCACCTGAAACAAAAACAACAAACCTTCCATCGGCTGAGACGCTTGCGTCATATGAGTTTCCATTCCCCTTAACCCCCTCACTCGAAACGGAGATCAGGGTCAGAGAACCAGACTGCGGCGAATCACTCTCTGCCTGAGCACTCTGTGCACCAAAGCATGAGAGGATCAGGACCACACACACGAGCAAAGTTGAAATTTTGTAGTACGCTTTCATAGCAAACCTCCAGTTTGCACTTGAAAAAAGAACTTCACGATTTTTGTTAGTACGATGTTAAAGATCTTTCCTCAACACACCCGCACTTAGCTCGTGAAATACGAGCTATGCAACTGCAGTAAGAAAGTGTTGATTGTATCATCTTTTCTCATATATACAAAATGAAGCAAATATATGTATCTCAACTTGAGTCTGCAGAGACAAAAAAAACACCCTTGGCTTTCGCCAAAGGTGTTAGTGTTTCACATCGTACTATATCAAATCTACCTACTCACTAGCGGCAGGTAGATCTTACTGCTAACTTCAACTTCTTGAGCCACCTTCTCAAGCTTCGTCCCTTCCTGAGTGACGGTAAAACTGTCACTCGCTCCAGGCTTGGAAGTTGTGCTGGTGGTACTCCAGAGGCTGAAAGTGTCTTGCTGAACTGTGGGATCAAGTTCTTCTGTTGTAAAGACCCCCAGTTTGTATTCGCTCGCTGCCGTGCTCTCCACGGTAATGGTGTAGTTTCCCGAGTGTTCAGGAATCATAACCATCTGCCTTGGGTAGCCAGGCTTGTAGACATACTCCGCTCCCAGAATGGTGTTGCCACTCTGGCTTATGCTCTGCCCTGCACTGTTCGTTACGGTGACTTCTACAGTGCCGCTGATGGCGATGTAGAGCATGTTTGGTTCAATTGCAGAAACTTCAGCACGTGCAACAACGGCAGTTCCCGGTGGGTTCAAACCCAGTGCAGCAAAAATTGCTCGCTGCACTTCAGGTGACTCAAGAATCTCTGAGTGTACACCTGAAACAACTGTCTGGCTGAATGCGCTGCTGAGCTGGGCACTTTTCAGTGGCACAGTACCGTCGCCGTCAGTTGTCTTGTTGGCGAGGAGAACTTCTCCATCGGGCCACTGTACAGACCCTGGGGTTGTTGCGATCACTGACAACGACTGAATTGTTGAAATACCGTTTCCAACAAAGTTGTACACGCGTGCTCTCTCAAAGAATCGTGAGATATCTTTGTTTAAGAGTGGCAACCTGGTGTTTGGCAAGACAAGAGCAGCATTCGGAAGTGACCTGTTGTCTCGTTCCAGATAGTCATATGTAGTGAGCATCAGCTGAAAACTGGGAAAGACGCGGCGAAACATTTCTGCGGTGCTCTCAGCATCGGTCTTGTATACTTGGTTGAGCAGTACGTGAACAAATAAGTTTTCCCACTTACTCTCACCAAGAGGTGTTGCGCCACCTTCCCAGTAGTAGTACGTTTTTGGGCTGCCCTGATTTGGTGTGCCTGCCAAAAAGACGTTTCGCACGTCGCTGACGAATGCATCGCTTTGGATGTACTCTCTTGTGACAAGCCCGCCTTGGCTATGGGCAATGATGTCGACAGCGGTACTATCGGTTAACTGCCTGAGAAACAGAATATGCTTTGCAAGCAGTTTCGCATTCGTCTCAGCTGGCTTACGCCAGTCATAATGAAACACCAAAAAGTACCCATTTGTTTCACTGAAACCAGCAGCGTTCAGCTGGTTTATGAGTGGCAGATAGTACTGGGCTGCCGATGGCATCCATGACCAAGCAAGCCGCGTTGTGGGCGTGTTGCTACAGAGATCATCAGAGATGATGAAGCACTCGTCATTAAAGCTTGCTCCTGTGCCAGGAATCAGAATGATAGGAATCTTCTCTGTGAAGTTTACGTCTTTCTGACTTGGACCAAGAACGACTTTTTTGACAGCCGGCAAGAACTTTCGCTTTGAGCCCGGCAGGTGTACTGTGAGCAGATTCTCCCCGGGAGGAACCCGTTTCAGAGTGTAGCTGCCGTCACTAGCGGTGGTTGCAGTGATGTGTTGATTTGATACTAACGCACCAGCAATCCCCTGCCCTTTCGAGTCTGTAACAGTACCGGAAACTGTGAACGAAGCTTTTGTTGTAAACTCAAGTCGCCTTGCCACTGGTACGGTAAACGCCTCTGAACCGGGATAGAACACGGTTCCAGATTGTGTCGGCGTAAGCACATACGTGCGCCCCGCCATTAGGAATGGGACGGTGAACACACCAGATGCGTCAGTTTCATACACTTCCTGGGTATTTGCCTTGAGGTATACCCCGGCAAGACCTGTCACGCCATCATCTGCTGTGACGGTGCCCGTCACAACATGGCTTATGCCTTGGCGATTCCACAGATAGAGCTCGTTTGACGCTACCGTTCTGTCTGCCTCAAGCACGCTGCCGATGAGCGAGTGATACGGAGTATTCAACACCAGAAACTGCGCATCTTTTGACGCGTTTGCAATGTAGAAATTGAATGCAGTTGCGTTTACGTTTCGCAAGATGCACTCGTCCTTTTGCGTCACCAGTGAGTGCAGGCAGTAGCCAGTTTGCTGTGGTTTATAGTAGATCACTGTCTTGCCATCACCAGTCAGCTGCTGGGCAGTGCCTTCGTCTGCAGAGAGCGTGTAGATTGGGTTCTGTGCCCCGTTTAAGTCTACGGCGTAGTACTTATACGGCGTCCAGTTTCCCTGATACACTTCAGACGTGTAGAGAACGGTGTTCCCGTCCTCTGACATCGTGAGGTGGGTGAAGCGATCTTCTCCCGGATGGGCAAACCGATTTGTGACGCATTGGTATGCGCCATTTGTCAGGTCTTTTTGAATAAAGTCCCAGCCGTTTCCACAGCCACCGGTTATGTACTTCCCCGGTTGTGTTGTGAAAAAGATTGCCTTTCGCCCGTCGCCTGAGATCGTGACCTGTGTGCCAGTGGCGGCTGCGCCGTCAAGGCCTTTACTCACTAAGCTCAGTTGTTTTGTTGTTCTGTTCCAGGTGTAGACATCTCCTTCTGTGTTTGTATCTTCTGGAACAAGATCGAGCTTCCACGAGTAGAAAGCAATCGTGTTGCCATCACTCGTGAATTGAGGTAGGTTGTCTGTCTCTACAGGGTTCCCATTTGAGTACAATAGTTGTTCACTCTCGCCTGTTTTGGGGTTGTAGAAAAAGTTAAGGAACTTCCCAGCTGAAGACCCAGTACCTGACGTGGTGATGACCGCCCACGACTTGTCGCGGGCAAGCGTGGCGTGGGTTTGATCTGACCCGTCAAGCTTTGGCACTGCCTTGAGCTTATTGGCTGCAGCGTCGTAGTAAAAAACGCGCTGCTGGGTGCCTATGTCTTCAGCGACCAGTGTTTTGTCTCTTGAAAGAAAAAAGAAACTTCCATCATCTGCCACCGCATTATCGCAACAAAACCAGTTGGTGACATACCGCACTGCGGCTGTCCCGCTGGTATTTGCTGGTGGAAAAGTGGTACTCGTGATACTGCCGGTTGCGGTAAAGTAACCGGTCGTATTGACCTGGATGGCCTCTGCTCGAGCAGGTGTACTGCTCAAGTAAAAGGCAAATGAAAAAATGAATGCTGCCAACAAACCTACCAGCACGATGCCGAGGATGATACACACCTGGCGACGTACTTGAGCGTATGTCAAATATTGAATACGAGTTGCTTCTTTCATGGCAAACCTCCGTTTGCTGAACAAAAACTTTTGAAATTTTGTAGTACGATGTGAACGATCTTTTTCTTACAAAAAGCGCACCTTCAAGCGAGTATGCCCGAAGTGCACTAAAAGTAAGAAAGTGCCATTATATCATGTATTTTGGTGTTTTTATTGAAATATAAGAAAATTGTGGCTGTGAATATATATTGACGTATTTTGACATACATGAGACTATTCAAATTGAAATGTCAGAAAAAAATGAAAGTTCACAAGAATATATCGACAGATATAGGAAAATTTATAAGGAACTAAAGCCAGTATATTGTCCTGCTTTAAAAGAACAAGTATTTTTTACTTCTGAAGGCTTTAATCATCTACTCTTTAAAAATGGACACCGTAGGCTAGATAAACAGATTAGATATCGCTTACCTCTTTTAAATTTAGTAATTCCAACTTTGGTAAAGTGTAAAAGTTCCACCAAAGTTATCGTGCAAGACGAAAAATACAAAGGAAGATCTGTCACGGCTATGTACTTTGAGATTAGCCATGTAGTTGGAAAAAAATGTCCAGTAAAAATTAAAATTGTAATTAAAAAACGTGGGAAAATTGGGCAATTATTCTTTTTTTCTGTAATGAAACAAAAAACGCTCCGTTTGGAGCGTCAATTGTCGTAAGATTGCTTCCAGACTTAGGATATATCTTAGTCGGTTTAGGGCAGAAGCCCCACAATCTTACTAACTCAGTAGTATACTTATAAATATACTAATGTCAAGACCTATAGTAAAATAACGCGTTGTGCTGAAGGTATTGAGAATAGGTAATCATTCCCCCTCAAGCCTATTCCTTCAAAAGCGAATCGGTTCTATACTAGCGTCATGGAGATCGTGCTCTGGTTGCTGCAGTTTGTGTTTTTATTTTTTCTAGGAAGTTGTATTGGTAGTTTTTTGAATGTGGTGATCTACCGCACCGAGCACGATGAGTCGTGGGTGTGGGGGCGTTCGCACTGTGAGAACTGCAAAAAAGAAATTGCTTGGTATGACAACATTCCTATTCTTTCATACCTGCTGCTGCGGGCGCGGTGTCGGTTGTGTGCTGCTCCCCTCTCGTCGGGGCACTTGGTCATTGAATCTTTGATGGGGCTCCTTTTTGTGTGGTGGTACATGGTGGGGTCATTCTTCTTCAAGCTCACTGAGCAACCCTTCACTTTTTTTCAACCGCTCTTTTGGCTCTGCGTCGGCATCATTCTCTTAACTATTTTTCTCATCGATCTACAGTACCTCTACATTCCTGATGCTGCAGTCTTGCTGCTCTTTCTCATCACCGTTATCTACCGTGTGTCACTGGTACTCTCGGGAGTCATGCAAGTGCCCGATTTTGCACTCTCACTCTGCACTATGGCTGGTGCAATGCTCTTTTTCTGGCTCTTGTGGTACGGCACAAAAGGTCGTGGCATGGGGTATGGCGATGTAAAACTTGCTCTTCCGCTGGGGCTTCTCCTGGGGTGGCCGAACACGCTGGTGTGGCTCTTTGTGAGCTTTATATCAGGGGCTGTCATAGGGTTGCTGTTGCTTTTTGCCGGAAAAACCAAGCTAAAACAGCCGATTCCATTCGGACCCTTTCTCATTTTTGGTACAGTGGTAGCACTCATCTGGGGTGATGAGATTTTTCGCCAATATGTTACACTGATACTATAGTGAAAAAGATACGGTAATCACATGCGGGTACTGTCCTATCTCTTCAGCGTTTTTTTTGTCTTAACTCTGCTTACTGTCGTTGTTTTTTATGTCTCCCGTGAAACGATGCTGTGGTGGGCGGTCTACTCGTTCAAAACTTCAGTACAAAAGCTTGCCCATATTTCTCAAGGTTCGTATGATTCTCAGTGCCAACAACGGTTGGGTGCAGCCGCTTTAACTGCCAGTATCCAGCTGCGATTTCTGTCTTCAAAAGAGTACGTAATTGAAGCAGCCTGTGACCAGTTCTCGAACGCTCCTATTCTCATCGAAAAAGGCACACTGGGAATGTTTGTTACCAAACGGCCAGGAACTTCAGGGGTGCTGCTCGGTGCTGAAAGTAGTCTTGTAGAGCTCGTTGTTTTTGAAAATGAAGCTCAAGCAGTTGAAAAGTACTTGCCAATTCCGAGCGCATTCTTGGCCAAGTCTCGAGTTGTTGGCTTAGAAAATATGGCAGTAGTCAGCCGTTCGGTGGTTGCTGGGCAAAGCCTGGGAGATGGCCCTGTCACCAGTTGTGAGGGGTACGGTTACTCGTGTTGTAATGACAGTATTGAGCAAGGCATCGGTGAGCAGATCACGGGCCTGAGTGAGTGTAAAAATACCTGCTTTACCTCGTGTGTGAATCGACCGGTATTATTGTCGCTGACCAGTGATCCGCCACTCGATCTGCGCTCTCGAGAAGTGAGTATCAGTAGCGGTGGTGGTGTGCAGTTCTACTACGTTTCAGCGGCGACTGATGAAGATGCCCTGCAAGCAATCATCGACTATGGTGACGGCACCCAACCAGGCGTGACAAATGGAAAAAGTGGTACGCTTTCGCATGTGTACTCGTGTCTGAATCGGCCGTGTACGTATAAGGCGAAGCTCAGACTAGTAGATAAGTGGAATGTTGAGTCGTCGGCATCTCAAGTGAGCACGGTGACGGTTATTGCTCAGTAGTACTTGCACACAAGGCGTAAGTACGCCATGATGAAGTGCAGAGTGAAGTTTTGAAAGGAGTATCAGTACATGAAAAGAAAATTCGGATTTACGCTACTTGAGCTATTGGTGGTGATCTCAATTATTGGAATCTTGATGGCAATGGGCGCAGTGGCATTCTCCGTGGCTCAGAAAAAAGGAAGAGATGCACGGCGGATGAGTGATATGAAGGCAATTCAAAGTGCGATGGAGCAGTATTATGCAAAAAGCGGAGCATACGCAATTCAATCTACTGTTGAATCTAGTATCGGGTTCATATTCCCAACAGATCCGAAGAATACAGCGCCATATGTATATTCAAATACCGTAGATGTAGCTCTTGGAACGTACTGTGCTTGTGCAAATGTTGAAGATAACAAAGGGAATAGTACCAGTAATGCATGTGCATTTATAAGTGCTGGAACTGGTGATTTCTTCTGCGTAAAGAACCTGCAATAAGGAAGCAAAGACTATGACAAAACGTACCGCTGGTTTCACCCTCATCGAGCTCTTGGTTGTAACGACAATTATCGCTGTCCTCGCTGTGGGTGCTGTCATTAGTTTCACTTCTGCAGGTAAGTCAGCCAGAGACGGACGCCGCAAGAGTGATCTTGAAACCGTCAGGCAGGCGCTGGTGCTGTATAAAAGTGAAAATGGCGCATATCCAACTGGGGCGTTTAGTGCTGCGACAACCACACTGATATCAGATGGTTTCTTAAGCAGTCCGGCGCCTACAGATCCTAAAGGAACTGGCTCATACACATATAGCTATGCCACAAGTGCATCAGCACCATACACAACATTTTGTGTCTGCGCACTAATGGAAGGTACTGGCGCAAATAGTAACGCAGTTGCAAATGCGACATGCAGTGGTATCGGTGGCGCAAGTCCAACCTACTACTGTGTTAAGCAACCGTAATATAATGAAAAAAATCGACTCTGCCCTTGGTTTTACTCTCATCGAGTTACTTGTCACCGTTGCCATTTCTTTGATCGTGATTGGTGGTTCACTGGCTGGTTTTATGACACTGCGCGCGCATCAAGAAGTGCTCACCATGGCGGGAAATATGCGGAACTTCTACGTGACTGCCCAGGGAAAAGCTCGCGTTCGGGAGTCTCCCTACTCTGCAACAGACACATGTAACCTCACAGGGTACAGAGTTCAAAAAAATGGTAATTCTCTAGACATGCAAGCACTCTGTGGTGGTACTCCATTTGGTGAAATCACCAGCATGGACATCTCCGGGCTGACTGTGACGTTCTCCCCCACCTCTTCTGTCACCTTCTACTCGCTGCCGGAAGAAGACGCTGTAAATAAAAAACTTAAGTACACTTCTCTTCCAAGTACTCTAACAGTAACTGTCACTGATTCAAGTTATCCAGTATCCTTCACTATTTCAACCACAGGAGCAATCTCAGATGTGCAAAAACCGTAAGCAGACTGGCAGTACAATTCTCGAGGTCATCGTTGCCGCCTTTATCGTTGGTACGGTGCTGACGGGCATTGCTTCTCTGCTCTCTAACTCGGTAAAAAATACCACAGAAGCGGAGAATCGGAAGGTGGCAACCCGGCTGGCGCAAGACGCCATGGAGTTATACCGCAAAGAAAAGTACATGCGCACTTGGGCTTACTTCACGGATACTGCAAAAATACCAGAAGTCAGTGGCACGAACTGGTACTGCATACCTGGTGGTGTGATTGGTATTAACGCGAGCTATCAAAAAATTACCAATGGAGATATAACTGGCTGCGCTGCGATTACGATTGATTCTTCCTCAACCTCGTTTTACCGAGCAGCGCAGAAAAATACAGCCAGCGGAGTGTCTGAAGTTACTGTCAAAGTTTCCTGGAAAGATGGCACCGCCGTACGCTCGGTTGACGTGCAACAAAACTTCAAAGAAGTGGCATATTGATAAAAAGGTGATATAATCAACACTTTCTTACTTTATTTGCATAGCTCGTGCTTCACGGGCAAGGTGCGGATATGGTAAGAAAGATCTTTCACATCGTACTAACAAAAATCGTGAAGTTCACAGTTTTTTTTCAGTGCAAACAGGAGGTTTGCCATGAAAATGCATCACAAGATTTCAACTTTGTTCATGTGCTTGGCGATTGTCCTTTCATGCTTTGGTGCACAGAGTGCACAAGCTGAAAGTTCAGCTAGTCAGTCAGTTTCTGTCACCCTCGCATCAGTTTCAAGTGATGGGGTGAAGGGAGATGGGAAGTCAGATATGCCATCAATTTCTGAGGATGGCGAGTTCGTTGCGTACACATCATTGTCTACGAACCTCGTAGTCTCTGATACTAACGGCGCGAGTGACGTGTTCATGTTCATCGCGGAAACTGAGGAAACTGAGTTGGTCTCAGTTGCTACATCAGGTGAACAAAGCAATGCACATTCATCTTCGCCAAGTGTCTCGGCGGATGGCAGGTTCGTGGCGTTTGTCTCGAGCGCGACAAACCTCGACCCACGAGCAACTGATGGGACATCGCAGGCATATGTCCGAGACCGGTTGCTCAAAACAACGGTACTGGCTTCGCTTTCAACAGCAGGCATGGTTGGTAATAACCACACGTACCTCGTCACCATCTCCGGTGACGGGAATGTTGTGAGCATGGAGTCGATTGCAAGCAATTTGGTTGCAAAAGACACCAACCAGAAGCAAGATATCTTCGTCAGGAACCTGACAACCGAAGAGACTTCGCTTGTCTCAATGGCAACCACTGGCGACTCAGGAAACAATCGTTCGAGTGACGCGAGTCTCTCGAATGACGGGAGTATTGTTGCATTTGAGTCCACAGCAACAGACCTTGTCGCTGGAGGTACCTTGAGTGACACCAGTGCTATATTCGTCCGCGAGATGAGCTCCCCGACTCCAGAGTTGGTCTCTGTTTCACCTGATGGAGTCCAGGCAAATGCAGGC
>CAYMVN010000044.1:0-7375 GCA_964394125.1 uncultured Pseudomonadales bacterium
TGGTCCCGTTTCAGGTGTCCCCGGCGGAGCTCGCTCCGGAGCGTGCAGGATGGTGGGAAGTACTGCTTCGGCCGCCGCAGATCTTGAGCCACTTTTTACCGCGGTGACGGCACCGGGAGCACTGAGTTATCTCGGGAGTGTCGGCAGTGGGCACTTCGCAAAAATGGTACACAACGGAATTGAGTACGGCATGATGCAAGCAATTGCAGAAGGAGCAGCCGTGCTGAAGGCATCAGACTTTCACTTTGATATGGCAGAGGTTTTTAGAATGTATAACATTCAGACGGTTATCGAGTCGCGGCTCGTTGGGTGGACACAGGAAGCACTAGCAGAAGACCCTGAGCTTACAGACACGTCCTCGACCATTGCCGCATCAGGTGAAGGTGCCTGGACAGTTGCAGCTGCACAGAGACTAGGCGTTGATACGCCTGTTATTGCTGCATCACTAGCGGTTCGTGCTACTTCACCAGAAGTTGCAGAAAACTCATTCGATGGCTACAGAAATAAAGTTGTCTCGGCACAACGCGGCAAGTTCGGCGGGCATCCGGTTAAAAAATCACAGTGAGGGGTAGGTATCAGGCGTGTAGGTGTGCAGTGGGACAGCATTTGCTTCCCATGCGGCACTGATGGGGTCGATAAACTTCCACATGGCAGCAACTTCATCGGTGCTTAAAAATAAGAGCTGGTTTCCTAAAATACAGTCAAGCAGTAGCCGTTCGTACTCGTGTGTGTACTGTTGTTTCACCCCTGCAGAGTCAGAGTAGGTAAACTGGAAGTCTGCTTCACGCACATCCATGGTGAGTCCTGGTTTTTTTGCCCAGAAGTTAATGATAATTTCTTCTTTTGGTTCCATCCGGAAGGTAATGGTATTTTTGTAGTGGGGGCCATCAGTAGGGCAACTGCATTTCTTTGGATGCTTAAAAGTAATAACAACTTCTTTGCGCGCTTCAGGAAGTCGTTTGCCACTCTCAATCGTGATGGGCACACCTTTCCATCGCGGGTGGTTGAGTGAAAACTGCATCTTAAAGTACGTCTCAGTTTGAGAGTTCTTTTGTACTCCGGCGATAGTCTGATACCCGGTGTACTGAGCACGAACGGTGTTCTTTTTAATTGCTGCCATGGTGAGGTGTGGCAAACTTTGCAGTAGCTCTGTGCGTTTTGCGCGCACGTGGGGAGAAGAGAAGCTTTTTGGTCTATCCATCAGAGAAAGTGCCACCATTTGCAGCAAGTGATTCTGCCCAACGTCTTTAAGTGTTCCAACTCCGTCGTAGAATGAGCCTCTGTGTTCTACACCGAGCGTTTCGTATAACTTCATCTCGATAGACTCAACGTGTTTGTTATCCCACATGCCCTCAAGTAAGTTATTATTAAACCGGAAGACCAAGATGTTCTGCAGCATCTCTTTTGCCAAGTAGTGATCAATGCGGTAGATCTGTTCTTCTTTGAACAGTTTACCCAGCATCGCATCGAGTTCTTGAGCAGTCTTCAGATCTTTACCAAACGGTTTTTCTACAATAATTCGTGTCCAGCCAGTCTTGTCACTGCAGGGTTCAGAAAGTTTTGAATCAGCAAGCTTCTTAAAGATACTCGCGTAGTAGATTGGGGGCACAGCGAGGTAGAATAGTTTGTTTGAGCATGCCTGCCACTCTGCATCAACATGCCCGAGTGTTTTAGCAAGCGCAAGGTAATCTACTTTATGTTCAAAGTTCCCGGTATGGTAGTAGCAGAGGTTTAAGAACGAGTCATCAACTTCGCGAATTCCTTTTTGTACTAACTCGCGCTTCACCAAGTGGCGGAACTCATCGTGGCTCATCTCACGCCGTGCAAATCCATAAATAGTGAAGAGCTTGGGAAGGTGACCGCCCTTGTATAGCTGATAGAGTGCTGGAGCTATTTTCTTTGCCATCAAGTCTCCTGTCGCCCCGAGGACAATGAGAATTGTTGGCACTGATTCAGCTTTTTTGTTCATTACTGACACAATAGCATGTTTTGTAGAAAAGTGAAGATGAGCTAGATGCTACAATTGCAGTATGAAACAAAAGATCACGCCATTTTTCTGGTTCCAAAAAGATGGAAAAGCAGCACTGACACTCTATACCTCACTCTTTGCAGATTCAAAGATAAATTCTGAGAGCACTTTGTCTGATACTCCGTCCGGTACTGTCCAGATGTTTTCATTTCAACTAGCTGGTCAAGATTTTTCTGCGCTCAGTGCTGTCTCTGATTTTCCTATCAATCCGTCCATATCGTTATTTGTCAGCTGTGAAACAAAAGAAGAAGTTGATAGCTTGTGGAAAGCACTTTCACCAGGCGGAAAAGTATTAATGGACTTGGCAGAGTGGCCATTTGCCCAGAAGTACGGTTGGGTAGAAGACCAGTATGGCGTGTCATGGCAGCTCATGTACAGGGAACACCGGCCAATTATGCAGAAAATTACCCCAACGCTACTGTTCACTGGCTCAAATGCGGGAAAAGCAGAGGCGGCAATTAATTTGTATACGAGTCTCTTCAAAAATACTAAGGCTGATGTGCTCATTCGATATGAAGAAGGGGACTCTCCAGTGGATCCTGTGGGCACACTCAAACATGCTATCTTTACTCTAGAAAATCAAAAGTTTGGGGCGATGGATAGCGCTCATAATCATGCTTTTAATTTTAACGAAGGTATTTCGTTTATGGTGAAGTGCGCCGATCAAGCTGAAATTGATTATTTCTGGGAAAAGCTCACAACAGGTGGTGGCAGTGCTGGTCAGTGTGGTTGGCTCAAAGACAAGTATGGCGTGTCTTGGCAGATTGTCCCGAGTGCTATGGATACTATGATGAGTACGGCTACGCCAGAACAAGCCCAGCGAGTAACTGCGGCTTTTATGCAGATGCAGAAGTTTGATATTGCTGAACTTGAGAAGGCGTTTCGGGGGGAGTAACGTTGATTACTTATTTTCTGGCTTTACTTTGCTTATAGAATAATTCACCTAATCTGTCTGCTTGATACACAAAAACCTATATAGTACAGGATGAATCCTATAACCATTCACGGCAGTTTTTTCAATTAAAGATTTTGCGTTAAGGGTAAATAGCGCCCATTGGGTTTGACTCAAATCAAGTTTCCCGGAAAGTAAGTCGTTAACTTTAAATAAAGGTAGTTGCTTTTTTGCAATCAGCATTAAAATTGCTTTCTCATCCGAGCTGAGCTGATCAAAAAGCAATTCAAATGCACTTATAATCTGAGAGAAGTTATCTTTAAAGAAAATTAGCCCAACTTGCTTTCTCTTAAGTAATTCAAGTGTCATTTCTAGATTCGCCTCAGAGAGTGAACTTTGTAAAGTATTAGCAACAATTGAGAGCGGCAGCGGCAAATTCCCTAGCTGGTTAGCAATTTTTAATACCAAAGCAATCTCATTCTTTGTCAATGCTCTTCCAACAATTCTCGAAAAAAGTTCAGTAGTGTACTTTTCACTAAATGGATCAACTTTCATAACGTAAAAATGATTATCATTCTTAGGTTTAAAGTTAGTTGTTATTACATAGGAGCTATGAGCAAAATTATTTGAAATATCAAATAAAACTTGTTCATCGTTAACATTGTCAAAGATGATGAGAAAATCTTTTGATTTATATATACCAAATATAGTTTCACTTACATCGTGGCTTGAATGGTTATTCTGCAAAATTTCAATAATCTCTTGTGTGAGTTGAATAATTGATTTATCGAGTACTCTCACCCAAATAATACCTTTTTGAAAAAAAGACTGAAAAGTATAACCAATTGATATAGCTTTGCTAGACTTACCTGTGCCTGGCAGTCCCCATAGTACAAGCCTAAGATGCCCATTATTTTCTGAAAGCTGTTCTCGTACCTGATCTTCCATAAACTCAGTACCAAAAATATCTGGTTGTGGAGGAAGAGAAAAAATTAAGTGATTTTTACTTTTTAATGAATACTTTTTTTCTTCTTCGTCAGTAAGAGGGAGTAAATGTGCTAAAGTCAATAATTTGTTTGCTTCTTCAATCGTTGAGATAGCACCTCGAATAGCAAAGATCTTTATTAAGGCAAGCAATAACATTCTATTTTTAGGAATTCTGCTTCCGTTCTGCCAACGAGACATTGTTGATTCCTCAAGTATGAAGTCAAAGCCCACTAGCAATTCACATAGCTCACGTATCGACTCTATATGCGATTCTAAACGTAATTTTTTGAATGCTTCAGAGAATGAGATGGTGGTTGTCATAAAATCTGACATTGATGTCATGTATTTTACTACACATTTCCTGTAAAAGTATAAAATGTCGAGAAACAATCTAGAAACTATAGTTGGAAAAGAAAATGCCAGTGAGATACTGGAAGAAATTCAATCAAGCATAGGAGATCTCCAACAGCTAGATCAAGTCGGTGGTGGATTGGTTCACTATGTCTATAGAGTAACTACTGATCAACAAACGGCATATCTCAAAATTAGAGGTAAGCATTATTCTGGCATTCCTAATATTGCCACTTTGCCAGAATTGATTAGCAATGAAAAAAGAGCAATAGACCTTTTTTCACAAAAGTCAGCCAATTATTTTCCAGAAATATTATTATATAATTCAGCACTACACTACTTATTACTTTCTGATGTTATGCCTGGTGCAATTACATTAGATAACAAGTATGTTCAAGGTCTTGTTACCACAGAAGACTTGACATACTTGGGTCAAGCATTAGGCTCAATTCATCTAAATTCGAATACTTTTGAACCAGTCAGAAATCCTGACGATAAAAAATATCAGAATAATCTATTAACATATGCATTAGAGAGTTATAAACACCCTGTCTTAATTGATGCAGCTTTAGAACACAAAGAAAGAAAAACACAGTTACTGGTTGGTGATCTTTCACCAAAAAACACCTACATTGAAAATGGCTTAGTCAGACTGTGTGATTTAGAGAATGCACACCAGGGGGCTTTAGTTTATGATCAAGCGTTTGTAATTGCGCATATTCTTTTGCATCACGATGTGTGTGAGTTAGCCATTGCTTCAATGTGGGCCTTTATTGAGGGGTATGAGTCCGTTGGAAGCGAGATTAATATGGATGATGATCTTCTGAGAAGTACTATCCATGGTTTCTTGTTATATCGCTTAGATAATCCGGTTATTCCATACGAGCTACCAGTTAGTGCACAGAGAAGAAAACAGTTGACAAGTAATGTGTTTGCTGGCTTAGACGAACAAGAAAAAGACCTAGAAGTTATTGTGGCAAATATATTTAGAAACTAAAGAAGAAATTGATATGACAGAGCACGAAGCAAAAATCCTAAATGTAAACCCAACCGAAGTTAAAAATAAGTTAGAAAAATTGGGTGCAATAAAAATTTTGGATGCCGTTACTTATATAGAAGGTTACGATTTTGGCAACTCGTTAGCAGTTGAAACAGTGGTAGTTCCCAAAAAATTTCAACAAATTGTGGATTCTATTGAAAAATTACGAATATATAAAGATATGTTCTCCAAAGGTGCATATTTGCGACTACGTCAAGAAGGTGAAAAATTTGAGCTTATCTTCAAACAAAAAGTGCAAGGAAACCTAGGAGTCAAATCAGAAATTGAATTGAGCGCTCCTATTCAACAGGATGAGTGGGATAGTGTAGTTACGCTATTGGACAGATTGGGATTAGCAAGAATTGTATTACAACAAAAAAAAAGAGAAAGTTATAGTTATCCTCCATTTAGATATGACATTGACACTTGGCCAGGGGTTCCTACATACCTAGAGGTTGAAGCACCTTCACCTGAAGAAGTGCTATCAGCTATTGCATTACTTGGGCTTTCTCAAAGTGAAGCGTTACCTATTTCTGCAGCTGACGTCTTTGAGATGTATGGTGTTAAGAATCCTCGGCATCTAATTTTCAGTGAGGAAAAATGAAAGTTTCAATAGCGATTTCAGATCTAAAAAAAATACTTGTTTCAATTTGTATAAGTAAAGGCTTGTCAGAGTTCGAAGCAATTCATATAGTCGCAAATTATCTTGATGCTGAGATACTAGGAAAAAATACACATGGCATTGCCAAGTTCTGTTTTGAAAGTAAATTCTTTTCTGAAAGATTGGGAAATCCTCAAATAGATATAGACACAGGGCCATTACTAAAAGTTGATGGAAACAAAGAAGTAGGCCCATTAGCCGCAAATTTTTGTGTAAAATTAGCTGCAGAACGAGCAAAAAAATATGGTGTTTGTATTTTAGGATTGAATAATATACAACGGTATGGAATATTATCACATTGGGTGAATCAGTTGGCCGAACAGAAACTTTTTGGAGTCGTATTAAATACTTGTGAGCCCGCAATGACTGGCTTTGAAGGAACTAAAAAAGTCTTAGGGACTAACCCTATTGCATTCACAATTCCCACAAAAGAAAAACTTTACACTGTGGATATGGCCACCTCGAAAGTAGCCATGAGTTTAATTTGGAAAGCATTGCGTGAAAATGAAGAATTGCCAGAAGATACTTTTTTTGATCAGAGTGGCCAAGTAACGACTGACCCCTCAAAAGCAAAAGCTGTTCAACACTTTGGTGGAATAAAGGGTTTCAGTATCGCGTTACTGGTGCAATTATTATCAGGTTCAGTGTTCGGATTTAAGATGGCCTCTGAAATAAAGAGTTTTTATGATATTGGTTATGTTTTTATAGTTATTGACCCGAGTATAGTTACCAACTATGAAGAGTTACTCCAAGCTAATCAAAAGCTAGTTAATGAACTAACTGAATCAGGAGCAGTAATTCCAGGAAGCAGAAGCGCAAATTTCATATATCCAAAAGTAATTAAAATTAGTAGCAGTTTATGGAGCGAACTACAACAGTTAGGAAAAATAATATGACGGTAAATTTTTTTATTGCTGGGGGTAGTGGTCATTGGTCAGAGTTAAATCACTATCCAGCAATTTTAGCGCTGAAAGATGAAGGTATTGATGCGAGAGTTGCTGTAATTTGTGATCCGATCAATCCATACGCTGTTAACCCCAAACATTATAAAGGTGGAAGAGACAACTTAGCAAAAGTGTTGGCAAGTGATAAGCCAATTTGGGTTAACCCCACAGAGTTCACTCAAGAAGAGTTAAAGAAAAAGTTATCAATACTCTTTAAAAATGAAGCTATCTCAATTGCAATTATCGCTACAGATCCAACCCAGCATTATTTTTATGCAGACTTTGTTGTCGAGCAGGGAATAAATGTATTATGTGATAAACCACTGATTGTGGTTCAAGACTCAAGTTGGAACATAGAGCAAGCTCAATTAATTGAGAGTCGTTTTCAAAGTTTACTAGCAAAGGTGAGAGCAAATCAGCAAATAAATCCAAATTATCGATTCTGTACCCCATTGCGTAGACGAGCACTAAC
>CAYMVN010000044.1:7385-9343 GCA_964394125.1 uncultured Pseudomonadales bacterium
TAACGCCATTTGTAAAAATTGCTGAAAGTTTAGAAGATGTCTATAAAAAAACTAAACAAGGGCTAACCTATTTAAATGCAATTGTGAATGGTGGAGTTCATCGATATCCAGCAGAATTTTTGAAAGGAGGTGCTCATGGTTTTGTTGATGGCGTCGGCTCACTTTCTCACTCAAGCTATCATTATGTTGACGTGATTGCATGGTACCTGCAATCAGCCCCAGGTAGTATTTCTAGTATTGAACTAACTCTTCCGTATGTCGGTCGAGTTAAAGATTACTTAGCAAAACAAGGTTACAAAGAGTTAATGCATTTAAATCAAGAAGATTCATCAAAGGTTGTTGAAGGTGTCGAATTGACAGATAGTATAATGAATGCTGAATTGGACTTTACAATTCATATGCAACTTTTTGACAAGAGCGATACAAAATTGGGCTTATTCTCATATACATGTAATCACACTACATTCTCATCCAGAAGAACAAAGTATGATCCGGAGATGTTGGATCACGCTAACGATAAGTATGGCGGAAGAATGTCACAAATTTATTTTGATATTCACCAAGGTGCTTTGCAAAATTGGTTGTTAATTAAAAATGATGTTGTTTTTGAAGGTAATACAATTGAAGTGACGCAACGTTTGCATCCTAATCTGGGAGATACATACTGCAAATCAGCTTTTGCTGATGCTTATGATAGTCAAACAGTAACGCCGAAAGATTTATTTGTTTCATTTGTTAAAAGTAGTATCGGAATACCAGTACCCGATTCTCACGATAAGCAGTTACAACTACTCGATACTCAAGAATTGACTCATAGAATATTCTCAGCCAGTTATGAACTCCTCGCAAAAAATCATGTAGAGCCAAATGTACTTTCAAGTATTAGAATACCTTTATGATGAGATTCTCTCAAGTGCAGACACCACTCCATAATACCTATGTATTAGTTAGGCATGGCCAAACCGACGCAAATAAGAAAAAAGCGTACATGGGTAGGTTAGATTACGACTTGAACAAAACTGGGCTTGATCAAGCTGCTACCATTGTTTTACCGACTCAGCCGGATTACATCATAACCTCTCCTCTAAAAAGAACCCAGCAAACTGCAGCAATCTTGGGTAAGAAATACTCAATTCCAACTAATACTGTTGACGAACGGTTAATTGAAAAAGCTGGCGGTGAAATAGAGGGGCTGTCCTACAAAACAATTGCCAAGGACTATCCCGAAGTTTGGGGTATATGGGAGTCTCATCCACTCGAATTTATTATAAAATCAAGATTTCCAGGCGGAGAGTCTGACTCTGAAGTTGCTGAGAGGTTTGAGCAGCTTCTTTTTGAATTGGAACAAAAATATCAACACAAATATATTGTGCTTGTCACTCATTCTGGAGTAATTCAATCGGCTAGATATCTGCTTGGAAAAACAAAACACGAGATCTACACCGTTCCGGTGCCGTCTTGCCATAGTGAAGTGATTGAAGTTCATTAATGCTCGTATCCAAGGTAAATTGGTTTAAATAAGTAATGTTCGACCCCTTACGCGGGAGTCGAACCTAAACAATAATGCTTCAAAGTATTTTCTTCAGGTATAATACCCCCATATGTCACTTTCCATTGGAATCGTTGGTCTGCCAAATGTAGGAAAATCTACGCTGTTTAATGCACTGCTCAAAGAGCAGCAGGCACTTGCAGCAAACTATCCCTTTGCCACGATCGAGCCAAATGTGGGAATTGTCCCGGTGCCCGATGCACGCCTGGCTGTCCTGGCAAAGCTTGTGAATACCACCACCATCAAACCAGCTACAGTAGAATTTGTGGATATTGCTGGTCTCGTCAAAGGGGCAAGCAAAGGAGAAGGGCTGGGCAATCAATTTCTCTCACACATCCGTGAAACTGCTGCTATCTGTCACGTACTTCGTGCGTTTGAAGATACCGATATTATCCGTGAAGGTTCAGAA
>CAYMVN010000045.1:0-9231 GCA_964394125.1 uncultured Pseudomonadales bacterium
AAATATTATTGCGTGTATTCGTGCTGCCGAAAAAATTGCAAAGAAGGTAGCACACAACTACGAAATAATAATCATCAATGATGGCAGCACCGACAAGACCGCACAGAAAGTTAGACAGCTTAAAAAAGACATTCCTCAGCTCTCACTCTACACACAAAAAAACCAAGGATATGCCGGTGCACTGAAAGCAGGATTTGCAGTATGTAAAAATGAATGGATCTTTTTCTCAGATAGCGACAATCAATTTGATCTTAATGAACTCAAAAGTTTTATTCGGTATACAGAAACATATCGTGTCATTATTGGCTACCGAAAAAAAAGAGCAGAAGGTTGGAAGCGACAGATATTCGCACTTGCGCTCAAAGTTTGGAATAGAATATTTTTAGGCTTCCCCAGTGAAATTAAAGATATCGACTGCGCATTTAAGTTACTGCACACTTCAGCAGTCAAAGAGATATCTCCTCTGGTTGCCGAAAGCGCGCTCATTTCTACAGAACTCCTCTTAAAGCTACATCACTCAAAAATTATGATAAAGCAGGTGCCCGTAACACACTACAAACGAATGTTCGGTGTACAGACCGGAAATAATCGAGCTGTGATTTATAAAGCAATTGTTGATACACTTAATTTGAAAATAAAGTTGTTAAGTAAGAATCAGGTGACGAATAAAGTTGGCGCACTATCCTAGATCATGACCTACATTTCTCATTTTTTTTCTCAATGTAAACGATTCATTCAGGCCGAGTGGGGTCTGGTTATAGTGTTGCTTTTGTTGGCCGTGATAGTATCTCAAAATTGGTTTTCGGATACTTGGCTTACCGGCTGGGATACGCTGCATCCAGAGTTTAACTTGCCACTCAACACACAGCGGGTTCTTGAAGGATCTTGGCGTGCGGATCAAGGTCTAGGCACAATTGCTGCGCATGCACACATGAGTGAGCTTCCCCGGATACTCACGCTTTGGTTCCTTGAGTTCGTTGCTGTTCCCCAGCACTCAGTACGACTCGTGTACATACTCAGTTGCTTCGTCATTGGCCCACTTGGTATCTATACGCTGTCTAAATGGCTGGCTCAAAAAGACTTGAGCTCAGAGATTGCTTCTGGCATCGGCCTTGTTTCTGCTGTCGTGTATTTTTCTAATCTCACTCTGGTACAACAGTTCTCAGTGGTCTTTGAGATGTTTGCAGTACAATATGCAGCACTCGGCTGGCTGTTATTTTTTTCTTGGAGGTACTTGCTTACTAAAAAATCTGGAGCGACACATCGATGGTTAGCGTTATTTTTTATAACAAGTTTTCTCAGTGCCCCAATGGCATATGCCCCAATATTCTGGTTTGTCTGTGCAGGGTTACTCCTTTCTACATGGTTCTTGACCATCTTCACCAATTTTAGAAGTTCAAGAGTGCACTGGAAACGGTTCTTTGTTTTGATTTTCGTCTTGCTATCAAGTAACGCCTTTTGGCTCTTTCACACCAGCTATTATTTGCTGAGCGGTTCAGATGCTGGGGTGAGCACCTCACTAATAAATAGAGTCTTTAGCCCAGATGCATTTGCCAGTAATGAAGGACATGGCAACCCAATCGATATACTTATTCAAAAGAACTTTTTGTTTGACTGGATACAATATGATGCAAAAAATAATACTTTTTCGCTTCTGCTTCAGACCTGGCAGAATCATATATCCAATCCGCTCGTTTTATTCCTTGGTGTTTTCCTTGGTATGACTGGAATTATTGGAGTAAGTGCTCAATTCACCCATTTTAAGCACTGGTTCTCGCAGAGCAAGAAAAATACAATTTTTCAAAACATATCTCTAGAGTTCACGCTCATTCCATTTTTTCTCCTTTCATTGGTGATGCTTATCAACAGTAATGTCCCAATTGAGCAGCTCTTTGATTGGTTTCGAAACCACAGCCAATTATTTTCTGAAGCATTACGATTTCCTTACACAAAATTTTCAATCGTCTTTGCCGCACTACTGGCACTCGGAAGTGGTTTTTTACTCCACGAGCTGTCTCTGAAAATTACTGGAAACAATCGCACAAGGATTATGCGAGTCACGTGCTTAGCACTCTGTAGTGTTGCGCTTATTTGGATTTGGCCAATCTTCACAGGAAACTTATTTTCAGATTTGCTCAAAAAAGATATACCAGCAGAGTACTTCACACTTTTTTCCTACTTTAAGACTCAACCAAAAACTGACAGAGTACTGTATCTTCCAGCTCACACTGCTGATGGGTGGCTCTATACAAATTGGGGGTATGAAGGACCAGGATTTATTTGGTTTGGTATTGAACAGCCATTCTTAACCCGAGATTTTGATAGATGGAATCCGTATAACGAGCGGGTGTACAGAGAGTTGCGGAACTCAATCCAAGAAGAAAATTCAAGTCAGTTCCTAGCTGTGTTACAAAAATATGATGTTCGCTTTCTCCTGCTTGATGCAAGCGTACGAACTGCAGATACACGTGAGCTAGAGGTTCACACTGATATTCTCAAAAAATTACTTGCTTCAAACGGATTAAAACAAGATTTTTCGAGTGGATTTTTACAGGTATTTACCGTCCCGCAGGCAAGTGAGCATTCTGGAAAGGATCTCCTTAGTTCTGATACACATCCGTTGAGTGACAGTATGAACCCATATGTATTCGACACGCACGCTAAACTGGACGATGGGTCACTTACCTATACCTTTACCGCAAGTGGGAGTGCCCATGTTGCTGCACAGACTAACATGCAAGCAATTTTTATACTGAGCAAGTCGACGCCGAGTGCGACTGGAAGTTATGTGCTGACACTCAAAATGAAGTCTCCTTCTCTTGTTCAAAATGAAAAATCAAGCCCGCTCTTCACTCAGACAAGCCACACTATCACAATTCCGGGTACACTAAAAAATCCGCAACTGATTATCGGCGACACACTTTTCAAGATAGACTCAGAAAAAATAGAACAAGAAATTCTTGCACAGGTGCCAATAGGAGAGACATATACTGTTAAAGTTATAGATGCAACAAATACTGTAATAAGCAGTACTGCGCCAGAAATTGTACCCACTCGTGTTGAAATCACCAGCAGTACTCAGACAGAAATCGCTATCCCTGTGCTTGCACAACCAGTGCTCTTCTCAGCTGCAGCACAGTCGTGTGATCCTGTACACAGAGGGACTCAAAAGAGCGAACACTCAGTACAGGAAGTAAAACTGTTTGCTGATGGAGCTGGTAGTAACTGCATCAGTACACTGCTGCCATATACAGACTCAGTTACGTCATTTCTTGAAATAAAATCAACAAATATTTCTGGAAGAAAATTAAAAATATCAGTTCAAAATACTAAAAAAGAGGTACTGCTGAGAGAACAACTTGATGGGTACTCACTCTTCCCTCTTGCACACTCAAGAACCACTCAACCGCTTGTAGCAAATATAGAAAATAAATCATACGGTGCTGTGCCTGCAGAAAACACAATTGAAGCTATAAATCAGTATGCCCTCGGCATCTCTGATGTGGCACTAGAGTCACTCACTATAGATCATGTACAAGAGAACATTCCAGAAGAAAATATTCGTACTGTCAGCTCGAATAGATTTGTTTTTTTCACCCAATCACCGAACACAACAAAGAGTGTACTGATACTCTTACAGTCATATCATCAAGGTTGGATTGCCTTCCCTTCGTGGAAGATCTGGCAACAATTTGAGCATCAAGAGATAGATGGTTGGAAAAATGCCTGGGTCATTGAGAACACTCAAAAAGGCACTAGCATTACTCTTTTGTTTTGGCCGCAATTACTCAGTTTCTTTGGTCTTTTTATAGGCCTAGCAACTTTCCTTGGTGGTATGTATACCGTTGCGCAACTTGAGTTACAACAGAAACGCTCTAAAAAGTTAGCACTGCTACAACCAGTTCGGAAGAGACTTTTTGGAACACGGACACACTAGTTCCTGTCATGCTACACTTCCTGCAAGAAACACTCGTACACTACACAAGTGTATGTACAAAAAAGTACTTATAGCCTGTTTGCTGGGATTCGGTGCGCTGCTCGCTCCGAATACGGCTCATGCACTCACCACACAAGCACCCATCATCACGGAGGTCTACCCTGCGCCGACGACAGGGCAACAGGAATGGATTGAGCTTTTCAACCCTAGTGAGGCTCCGCTCTCGCTGAGTGGCTACACACTGCACGACTCACTCACAACACCTTCTGTCATCTTTACTGGTAGCGAAGAACTCATCGAGCCACTAAGCTTTATAGTCATCACCCTAACCAGCAGCAAACTCAATAACACAGGTGATGCCGTAACGCTCTACTCACCTGACGGACAACTGCTTGATACCGTATCATATATCACAACTAGCCAGGGTGAGTCGTGGCACCGGGCAGTATCCCTCAGCCCAGAGTTGTCTCTGGGAACTGAGAGCAAGGGCAGTGAAGAAGTCTTTACTACGTCACCAGAGAAAGCTGAAGAAGATCCAGAACCAGCAACACTTGAGACTGCAACCACAAGTGCGACACTCCAACCACTTCCTACGACAACAGCCGACACGTCCCCTTTCGAGGCACTCTTTCTCTCAGAGTTTCATCCGTGTCCACAAAGCGGCAGCGAGTGGCTTGAGCTCTACAATGCTGGTACAGAAAGTAGTTCAATAGAACAACTCAAAATTGTCGATGACTCTGGCAACACAAAGCTCTTAAGCGGGACTGTTCAGAGCAAACAGTACCAAACCTTCAACTGGCAGGGCAGTCTCTTAAATAATACCGGCGATGCGTTCAGCTTGGTCACCACAGCCGGTGAGACACTCATTACCGTCAGTTATGAGGCCTGCAGTAATAATGCATCATTTGTGTATACAACCCTCAAGCAGCCAACTGGATGGTATCCGGCTGAACCAACTCCTAACGCTGAAAATAAGCTGCTAGTCGCAAAAAAAACACTCAAGACACTGGAAACAAGTAGCAGCGCACTTCCAGAGTTACTCGCTGAAGCTCCCCAAGCGGCTGTTTCACAGCCGCAAGTACTTTCGGCTACAACGACAACAGTACAGCGTGAAAGCCCTCTCAGCCTGTCACTCAGGCCACCGCTGCTCACGGCAACTCCGTCAGCACAAGGAAGCATCGCCCCTGAACATGCAACAGCTATCACTACGGCACCGCCACAGAGGCGCTCGACGCAGCTCTCACTCATCACCAAAGCTGTGTTAGGCTTCACCTGTCTCGGTTCGTTCTCAGGTGGTACACTACTCTTGTATGAGAAAATCAAGCACACAGTTAGCGCTCTGGCTTAGTGCGTATGCGCCGGCATTCCTGTGGGCTGGGCTCATTTTTTACTTATCAGCTCAGTCAATTCTCCCCAGCTTCACCGAAGTCTTCTCAGACTTTATCTTCAAGAAATCAGCTCACGTGGTGGTGTACGTTGTTTTGTACATGCTGCTGTTTCGTGCTTTCGGATTAACACACCCACACAGCAAACAAGAAAATCGCTGGATTGTACCAGTACTCTTAACACTCTGCTATGCTATTTCAGATGAGGTGCATCAAAACTTCACACCAGGACGATTCGGAACGTTTCGTGACCTCGGATTCGACATGGTGGGCGTAGGAATCTGTTTTTTGAGGCAATATAAGTATATTTAGGCATTATAGTGTCATTTCGCCTCTTGACTTGAACGATCAATCCTTTACACTCACATCTGCCTAATAAGCACCATGTAACAATATATAAACAAAAAGAAAGGACGCTTATGACCAAATCACAATTGATCACGGTTGTAGCAAAAAAGGCCCATCTCACAAAGAAAGCAGCAACTGATGCTGTCGAATCATTCTTTGAGGAAGTGACTCGTGCACTCGTCAAAGGTGACAAAGTTGTGTTATCAGGTTTTGGAACTCTCTATGTCAGTCCTGTTAAGGATAAACAAGTTGTTCCATTTGGCAACGAATCAAAGCGCCAAACCATTAAAGGTCACCGCGTTGTGAACCTTAAAGTTGGCAAACCTCTTAAAAAGGCTGTTTGGTAATCTAACAGTTCTTGCAAGAGAAACTAAAAACCCCTCCAATTGGAGGGGTTTTTGTTTGTTTCTATGAAATGTAAGGAATATATACGGTGTATATACTCGCCTCTGAGAACTAACGCTTTGGAGATTGGCGGGCGCGACGTGCTTTACCACCCATACCAACCTTGCGAGTTTCTTTCATGCGATCATCGCGAGTCAGTAAGCCTGCTTTTTTAAGCAGTGGGCGAAACTCAGCGTTAAACTCAACAAGTGCGCGTGAAATACCTAAGATTAATGCGTCGAGTTGTGAAGCAATTCCTGAGCCACTCACTTGAGCGGTCACTGCAAATTGTTTCTCTGTACCTGTCAGAACGAATGGTTGGAGATATTTTCGATCTGCATTGCGAATACCTGAAAAGTAGCCACCAACAACTGCATCATTAACGATGAAGTCGCCTTTGCTCTTATAGATACGAACACGTGCAGTTGCTACTTTTCGACGTCCAACGCCTTCAATGTACTCACCACTTGCATAGGCAAGCTGAGCTTTCTGAGAAGCACGAGAAGTTGCAGTAGTTGGAACCATCTTCTTTACTACTTTTTGTACTTTAGTCGTTTTTTTCAATTTCAATGCCATACGCGCTCGATCCTTATACTATTTGACTTTCATGTGGATGCTCACTACCAGTGTAGATCTTGAGTCGATTCATTCTATCATCTCGCAATCTGTTATCTGGGAGCATCTTGTATACTGCATCACGAATAATTCGCTCTGGTTGTTGTGCACGAACTTCGGTCAGTGTTTTCTTACTGAGACCACTCTGGTAGCCAGAGTAGCGGAAGTACTCTTTTGAAGCTTCTTTTTTACCGGTTGTTTCAATTAAACCTGCGTTTAAAACAACTACAAAGTCACCGTTGTCCATGTGTGGTGAGTAGGTTGGCTTATGCTTGCCCATAAGTTTGCGAGCAATCATTGAAGCAACGCGACCCAGAACTTTACCTGAGACGTCAACAACGTGCCAAGCATGTTGGGTTTCTTTTTCGGTCATCATGTATGTCTTGTGCATAGTGTTATTTCTTTGTCTTCACTTTTTTTGGAGCTGGTTCGGTAGCACTTTCTTTTCTTGAGTGCACACCGTCAAACTCACCTACTTTTTCTGGCATATCAACGAGTGAAAGCGTAACTAATGTTGCGTTGTCACCAGCTCTGGTACCGACTTCAGTAATTCGAGTGTATCCACTGGTTCGTGTCGTAATTGCAGGAGCAATTCTGTCTACGAGTGTGTTGACAACATCTCTTTTTCCGAAGTATGTGTGCAGAACTCTGCGGGCAGAGAGACTTCCACCGCGAGCAGTGGTAATCATGTGCTCAGCCACTGGTTGAGCGACTTTTGCCTTAATACGGGTTGTTGTGATTGCACCGTGCTCAAACAATGCGCGAACCAGATTTTTAATCAGGGACTCGCGATGTTTTGTATCACGTTGCAGTTGTTTACTTGCTACTCTGTGTCGCATAACTTTACTCGCCTAAAGAAACGCCTTTTTTCTCAAGCGCTTCTTGCACTACTGATACACTTTTTTCACCTAAGTTCTTTACTTTTGCAATAGTAATCTTTGGTGCGCCAATTAAATCACTGACGGTCTTGAATCCACCTTTTCGCAGTGCGTTTGCAATGCGGGTAGGAAGATCAAGCTCTTCAACAGTTAATCGTAAAACCTCTGCTTCTGCAGGTGAAAGTGAAGAAAGCTTCTCTTCTTGTGCAGGCATGACAGGGTTTACTATTTGATTAAATTGCTTTGCTAGAATGGTTGCTGCTTGGGTAACAGCTGCCAATGGAGTGATACTACCATCAGTCTTAATACTCATGATCAATTTATCGTAGTCTGTGCGGCGACCAACGCGGGTTGCCTCAACAGAGTACGAAACGGTAATGACTGGTGAGAACAATGCATCGAGACTAATTTCACCGATACTTGTTGATTTCTTCTCATCAGCGACTACGTAACCGACACCGGTCTCTGCTACCATGTCAATTTCGAGAGTCTTGCCTTTTGCGACAGTTGCAATGTGTTGCTCACCGTTTACAACTGAGAATCCAGCTTCACACTCGATATCTGCTGCAGTAACGACTTTAGGACCTTTTACGGAAAGTCGTAAAATACCTTTGCCTTCTTGCTCAGCTTGAATGTGCACTTGCTTTAAATTAAGTGTCAACTCAAGGACGTCTTCAGTAACACCATCAACTGAAGTGTATTGGTGATCAGCACCAGTGATGCGTGCTGAAGTAATTGCACACCCGGTTAAAGAGGTGAGCAGAACTCGGCGCAGTGCGTTTCCGATAGTATGACCGTACCCTTGCTCGAGTGGTTCAATACTAATGACGGTGTCGCCATGAGCACTTGACGATTCAGTTACCTGAAAGGTTGGTGCTGTAATTTGTTGATGGTTCATATTATCTGGCATAAGGTTCCTTGTTTCTCCTCTTCTTTCTTGAAAGAAAGAAAATCTGTCTCTGGAGCTTACTCCTGTTACTACTTACTACTTTATCGAGAATAATACTCGACTACTAATTGTTCTTCGATTGCTTCTGAGATGTCAGCCCGCTCTGGTAAGCGAGAGACATGACCCACAGCTTGCTTCTTTTCAAGCCACGCTGGAGTACTTGCTTCATCTTTCACTGCCTGTGCAACGATTGGGATTTGTAATCCACGAGTTGAGTAGGTAATGATTTCAGCGACACTGACTCGGTATGAAGGAATTGAAACTTTCTTTGCGTTAACTTGGACGTGTCCGTGACTCACTAACTGTCGAGCAGCGGCGCGAGTTGGAGCCCATCCTAAACGATAAATAACGTTGTCAATTCTTCGCTCAAGTAGTGCTAAGAGTTCTTCACCGGTAGCAGCTGAACTTGTTGTCGCCGCATCATAAAGACCGCGCAGTTGTTTCTCAGTTACTCCGTAAATATACTTCAGTTTTTGCTTCTCTTTTAATTGGACAGCAAAGCCAGAAACTTTACCGTGACTTTTTGCACCGTGTTGTCCAGGTTTACTTGCTAAACGTCGGGCAACTTTAACAGCACTGGTCTTTAAACCCAGATCTTGTCCCATTGCTCGTGCTCGTTTGTTACGTGGTCCTGTATATCTTGACATAGTTTTCTTTACAACCTGTTATGATTTGTTATGCTTTGCTTTTCTTGGCCGTGTTCCGTTGTGAGGAAGTGGGGTCATATCAGCAATC